>JBOICJ010000126.1:0-19725 GCA_050740035.1 Stenotrophobium sp.
CAACAGCAGTTTCTCGGCTACCTCACCAGCCGCTGGCACCAGCAGCTCGACTCCGACGACACCTCGCTGCGCCACACGCAGGGCCTCATCGAAAAAGCTGCGCATCTTTTCCAGTGGCGCCTGACCGCGCCGCCGCCCGAAATGATGGATCGTGTTGTTGACCGTCACGAAATCGACGGCAGCGTCCTTGAACGGCAAACCGAAAGCATCAGCCAGCACCAGATCGCCGAAAGGCCCGGAGCGACGCAGCATGTGCGACGATTTGTCGGCAGCGATGAAATGCTTCAGCGTTTGCGCGATTTCCGCACCGTACTGCGCCTGGGCGGGCGTGCCGCCATTGCCGACATCCAGCACCGTCGCCCCGGCCAGCAGTTGGCCATAACGCCCGTGCAGCACCTTCTGGATGGCGCGGGCAACACCGTCTTCGCCACCAGTCCAGTCTTCGTAGATTTCGCTGTACTTGGCCATCTGCTGCCGCTGGATTTCAGCGTCACTGACCGTGCCGGTCGACTGGGTGGCACCTGTTGGCACGACCAGTGCAGATTCGGCCAGCAGGTAGGCTATGCCAGCGGCAACCGGATAGCGCGTCGTCTGGTCGGCACTCCGTAGTACGGCCTCCAGCGGACGATCCAACAACTCACCCGACGCCAGCCCCAGACGACCATCGGCGACCTGTTCGTTCAGCGCACTCAGACTGGACGCATCGCGATCCAGAGTCAGCGCCTGCCCAGTTCGCGGACACCGTAATAGCTCAACCAGGCCTGCATCCATCATCGTCCAGCCTCCGCGACCGGCGCTGTCGCGCCGCCCAGTGACAGCCAGTGGAAGGTCCGTGTGGCTGGATCAAAAAACAGTACGCTGACCCCAGGTTTCCTGACATGGAGCAACGCTATATTACCAAGCGCCGGCAGGCCTCCCGTCGCGCTGAGCGTCGCATCCGGAAACTCCGCATCGATTCCCGGCGCAAGCGGCAGTATCAGCGGCTTCTTATTGGGGACCAGGGCCCCCATGATCTGCAAGCCGCAGCTTTGCTCGAACCGTACCGTACCCGGCGCGTTCACGGATACCGAGACACTGCAGGGTTGCTGCGGAATGACGCGCGCTTCCGGCTCAGGCCACTGCCAGGGAAAATCGGAAACCTTGTAGACCGTCGTAACCGGCAGGCCCAGCACCTTGGCCATATCGGATGGCGCCGTATACATGGTATTGGGATCGTTGAGCACCACGACCATCCCGGTCTGCGCCTTGCCCAGCGCCACCGCGTAGTCGCGCCCGACCTGATAGATGACCTTTGAAAAAGCGACATGCGTGTCATAGGCCCGTAGCGACAACAGCCCGAGCGCCGCACCGCCCGCCATGAATGCCACCAGCCCCGCTATTCGTAAAATCGCTGGCACCCCCGGTGCCGCAGGACGCGCCAGCATCAGCACGACCAGACCCTCAATCAACGTGCCGTAACGGGGATTGAGCCCTACCAGCCCTAGGAAGCACCACGTCCCGATCGCGGCAAGGGAGATGACTTCCACCCCCTGTGCGCGCCAACGCTTCCCAGTGTCCCAGGCCAGATAGGCCAAAAGCACGGTATTGCAGACCAGTAGCAGCCCATGCAGCGACAACGGCTGGTGCAAGGCCACCGAGATCGAATCGAGGAACAGCGGCAGTTTGATCAGATTGCCGGCAAAAGCATGAGCGATTTCCGCCGGCCCGCGCATCAGCACATAGACCCCTTGGGCAACACTGCCGAACAGCAGCAGTCGCGTCGCCAGCCAGGCGACGATCGGCAGCGCCAACAGCAGCAAAGTCGGCCAGGATGTGCGCCATTGACGCCGCTGTGCCCAGGCATAGGTCAGGGGCAATGCGATGGCCACGGGGGCAGCGTGCTCCTTGGTCAACAGCGCGATCGCCAGCAGAGCCGTTGCCAGGACATAGCGACGGTAGCCATAAGCCAAGCAGGCCAGCAGGCAGAATGCCGCCAGCAGGCGATCGAATGCCATCTGCGGCAGCATGATGCCCATGAAGCGCGAAGCCTCGCAGATCATCGACGGCATGCACAGGAACGCCAGCAACAGCAGTCCGGCCCAGCCGGCCCCGACTGAATCGTCGCGCTCCGTGCGCTCATCCCTGAGCGTGCGCAGGCACAGATACAGCGCGCCGACGGCAACACCGGCATAGAGGAAATTGAAATACAACTCGGCGCCCCAGGCGTCGCCGAACAGCGCTCCTCGCAGCCAGTAGGTGAGGTTCATCACCGGGCGCAGGAAATTGACGGACGCCACCGCCCAGGCCGGATAAGGATCCGACATCTGATAAGCGAAGCCGCGAAACCATTGCAGCGGATGCGCAAACTGCGGCAGCGACGGTAACAGGATCTTCCACTCTTCGGCGTATGGAAAATATTCGCGCACCAGGTCGGCGCACAGCAATGACAGCGCAACCGTGACGACGGCAGCGATGCCGCAGGCGGTCAGAGCCTGCACGGAAAACGGCCGTCGCGCTGGTTTTGTGATCATTTCACTCATGCGTAGACGCTCGCGGGCGGTTTGGCGTCGCGGATACGAGCGCGTCGCTGATGGCATCGGGGGGGCGCACCACCCCATCGACCAGGCCGGCTTCGAAGAGCGGATCGGATTTCACCTTGATCTGGGTATAGATGCGTCCGAGATATTCGCCGATGATGCCCAGAAACAAGCCGTTCAATCCGGTGCTGAACAACAACACCACGACGAGGGTGGCAAAGCCTACCGGCCAGTTGGCGCCGAAGGCAAAACGGCCGACCGCAAAAAAAACGATGCCAGCAAACGCCGCCAGCACCAGCAGGAATCCCAGCAGCGTGGCAAGACGCAGTGGAATCACCGAATGGCTGGTAATACCGTCCAGCGCCACGCCCATCAGCGACAGCAAGGTGAAACTCGACTTGCCGAACTCGCGCGCGTCGCGATCATACGGCACGCCGACGTGTGGATAGCCCATGCTGGCGATGCGGCCACGAACATATATGCTGGTATCCTCGATTTTTGCCAACTCACGGATCACGCAGCGGTCGATCAGGCGACAGTCGCCAGCATCGCGCGGCAACTCGTCCGGACTGAGCTTGTCGATCAGCCAGTAGAATGCCCGACGCGTCGTGTTGATCAGCCATCCTTCCTTGCGGGTGCGCCGTACGCCGTAGACGACCTTGTAGCCCATCTCCCACTGGGTCAGGAATTGCGGAATCAGTGCCGGAGGATCTTGCAGGTCGCAGTCCAACAGGATGGCGGCATCGCCACGTGCGAGCACGAAGCCGGTGTGAACCGCTCGCTGTACGCCGTAGTTGCGCTGGAAACGGTAGACACACAGGCGCTTGTCGGCCGTCGCCAACGCTTGCAGCTTGGTGAAGGTGCTGTCCGTGCTGTGATCGTCGATGAACACGAACTCGAACCGGTAGCGATCCGCCAACGCATCGGTTTCCAGGGCGATCGCCGCAAATGTCCGCTCGACATTCAATTCTTCGTTGTAAGCGGGCACCACGATCGAAATCAGCTGCTTGTTGGCCATATCCATCCGTTTGCTCGCGTGGACTCAGGCAGCGACTCCCGGATATCCCGGCACAAAGTCGCCGAACCCCTTGGAAATCGCAGCCTGTGAAAGTGAAATTATTACGTCAGGTCGTGAATCCGGCAAATCCTCCGGGGGCATCAAGACCCGCGCAAGCGCTACCGGCCTTGAGCTGGTCAGCTATCCCCTCCTGCACCGGGTAGCTTCGGCTTGATTGCCTCGAACTTGATGATGCCGGATTTACCGAACAGGCAGGCAAGTGCGTTAAAGGGTAGCAACACTAGCATCAGCACACTGAAACCCGACATGCGCCCGCATTGCAGTCGCGGGTTATTGGCGAGATCGCGCACATGTCTCTGGCGCCAGTTCTGCAACGACAGCAGCAGCACGGACGGATTGGGCTCCTGATGGATGCGGATGTTCTGGAACCCGCTACGCGCAAGGCAGGCTTGCAGCAATCGCGGCGTGAACTGGTAGGTATGCCGGGGCACATGATTGCCACCCCAGTAACGCCCGAACAACCTGCGATCCCAGCTGTCCCAGTTGGGTAACTCACCGTAATACCCGCCACCCGGCCTCAGCAACTGGTAAGTCTTGGCGATTTCGGACACGGGATCGAGGACGTGCTCGAGATAATTGTTCATGAAAACCGCATCGAACGGCTCAAGCTCAGGATAATCGACATACAGGCCGCAAAACGCCTCAATCCCTTTCGCGCGCGCCTTGGCGCAGGCCTCTTCGCTGAAGTCGATGCCGACACACCGCGAAACTCCAAAACTGCGCATCGTCTGCAGGAATTCACCGTTGCCGCAGCCAATATCTGCAACCCTGCTGCCTGGCCCGATATGTTGTCCGAACCTGCGACGGAACAGCCATAAATTCAGCGCGTAAAGAATGCGATACAGCCAGCCGCGATCGGAGGCCTCATCGACATGAGCGCTATAGGCGGGAGGGTAGGCCAGCTTGAGCGCCTCGACGTTCGGAAAAGGCCACAAGTGCAGGTGTCCGCAGCCATCGCACTGGCGATAGGCATAGCTGCCTGCCACCCCGAACTCCCAGTCACGAATCTGCGACTGGACGGTGGTGAAGGTCTGCCCCTGGCAAAATGGGCAGGTAAAGGACGCGTTCATTGGGGATGTTTCGGTGTTGCGTGCCATCGTCTCGCCGCGCGGCCCTCCAGAGTGATTTCAACAGCTGGCAGTGCCAGCCCAGGTGCCCGCCATCGTAAACGACGATCATCACCGCGCCTGCAGGCTTGGTCGCCGCATCCTGCAATGAGCGCTGCGGCAGATCGCCGTAGGGCACATTGGCGCGCAGGTGGTGTTCGCTGTGATACAGGAAGCCGAAGTAGGCCAGGTAATGATCGAGCCATGAGGGTTTGGCGAACACGCGCAAGGCTCCGGGGTATTGCGGGTGGGCGTGCTCTGCAAAAGTGCGCAGGAAGCTGAGCAGCTTGGCCAGCGTCACCAGCGGCAGCAGCCAAAACAGCACATAGCCCGGTGCGAATCCCAGCACGGCGAATAGAACCAGCAGCGTCAGTTGCACCAGCAGCTTCCAGGCCCACTCATGGCGGAAATAGTGCCGCCGGATCGGTCGCGCCGCGTGCTGCCGACGCTGCTCGAACACCTGGAAAACGACCTGCAAGCCGCTGGCATTGAGCAGCAGACGTCTGATCCACTGTGTCAGCGAACTCGGGAAATCGCGATACATCGGGCCATCCGGATCGATATCGGCGGCGGGGAAATGCTTGTGATGATCGAGGTGCAGCCAGCTGTAGTTGCGATCCAACCCAATCGGAAATGCACAGAGCAAAGCGACCAGCCCATTGAGCCGATGCCGGGTCACGAAGTACTGATGGATCGCTTCGTGGATGGCGATGATGCACCAGTATTGCAGCAGCGCACCGGCGACAAAAACCGCAATGCCCCAACCCCATTGCCCCGCCGCTACGCGCGGCAGCAGTCCCGCCAGACATAGTCCCCAGAGGAGCCACGGCAACAGCAGTACAACCAGGAATTGGCGATCTCTTCGGTTCGGCATCACAACATCATTCAAACGCTTGGTACTAGTACCCGGATTTTGGAGCATAGGCCAGCCCCTGAGCCCCTGCAATCAGACATTACCTCTATGCGGCCTCGGCCACCACAGCGATCGACAGGCCAAAGGGAAGACGCAAACGCGGAACCAGAAAAGCCTCAAACTTGAATATCGCTGTCAGCACGCCATTGACCGGCGTCCAAGGCTGGCGCATGGCCACGTCCGGGCTTGCCGACAGGAACCTCGACGCTAGCAGTGCGATCATCGCGAATGGAAACAACAGAGTGTTGAAATAACTCGCATAACACACGCGATAACCCTGATCGCGGCATAGCTGCAGCAAGCGGGCACGGGTATAGCGCCGATGATGGTGGGCCACGAGATCGTGTTGGCTCCACAGGAACGGATAAGCCGGCACGGTGATGATCAACCGCCCCTTGGGCGCCAGCAGTGCGCGAATCTGGCGCAGCGCTTCAGCGTCGTCTTCGATATGCTCCAGCACGTCGAACAGCGCGATCAGATCATATTGCCGATCGAAAACCGCCAGTTTGTCTCCCAATTTCCCTTGCACGACCTCGGCCACGCCGCGGCTGCGGGCCTCCTCGACCGCAATCGGCTCCATCTCCACTGCGGTGACGGACTCCCCGAACTTGGCCAGTAACGGCAGGCTGCCGCCACTGCCGCAGCCGATTTCGAGTACCGCATGGTTTTTCTTGCTAGTGAAAGCTTGCAGAAGTCGGCGGATCACGCTGCGTCGCCCCAGATACCACCAGTGGCTGTCCTCGCAGTCGTATTGCTTCTGATAATACTTCACCTCCATTCCAACTCCTCCGGGACTGCGGGCTCAAGGTCATTGCCAGCGCTTGATTGTACATTCTTGGCGGTTCCGCTTGGACAAGACAGGTACTGGTTCATAAATGCTCAGCATCGATCCGCGACAACACCAGATCGATGCGCTTGACCCGTTGCTCCGGCAGTCGCTGCACGCGTCGTGGACGACGCACGACCTGCGGCCACAGATAGCGCCAGGGCCAGTAGCTGTTGTCCATCAGATAGGTATTGAACCCCGCCTGCCGCAGGGGCTCGATCACTTGTTCCGGCGTCAAGCTCTTGTTATTCCACCAGCCCGGCGACAGCTCGACCAGGATTTCGGCATTGTCCGAGCATTCCTGCAGAAAACGTCCCATGCCTGCCAGCACTGCCGGCTCCGCACCCTCCACGTCGATCTTCACCAGGCGAGTCCGCCGAATTTCGGCGTCCGTCAGCAGGTCGGCCAGTGGTGCCGCGACGATGCTGGCCTCACGGCGCAGATGGTGGCGCTCACCGGGGGCCGTTGTGGCCAGCCCGACGTTGTAAGCAGGGCCGGCATAAACTTCGAGCATTCCGGGCACGTCGCTCACCGCCCGATTGATCGCACGCACATTGCCGGTATCGACATTGCTGGCCAGATTGAACTGCAATTCGGCAAAGTTGGCCGGCAAGGCATCGATGGCGACGACTGCACCGGTCGCCCCCACCCGCGCCGAGGCCAGCAGGGTGAAGTAACCGATGTTGGCACCGACATCGACGAACACATCTCCCGGGCGCAGGCGCTCACCGATCAGACGGGTCAGATCGGGTTCCCAGCGCCCGAACAACACGATATACATCTGGATCAGGTCGGGCAGGCGGCAGCGGAATGTCTTGCCAAAAACACTCTTGCCTTCCACGAATACCGGCCCCTTGAGCCGCAGACGGATTCGCAGGGCCAACACCAGGATGCCAAACACTGGCACCAGCAGCAGCGCACGCAGGAATTTGCCGGCTGCGCCGACCTGCTCCCTCTCAGTGGTCAGGCAGCCGACCCAGGCTCTGACCAGCGTAACAAGTCCATTCATGCGACACGGCCTCTCATGACGAAGTCACCGCACGTTCCTCCTCGAGCGGCGCATGCCGTCCCTGGGAGAAACGCGCCTTCAATGCCAGGATCGGATTCTCGATCAGCACCTTGGACAGATGCGCAAAACCGACGATCAGCACCAGCGTCAAACCTCGTACCAGCCAGTGATGTCCGTTACCGCACAGCTCTTCCAGACGCGGCGTGATCCAATACAGGATCGGGAAATGGAACATGTACATGGCATAGCTGATCGAGCCCAGATACGTCAGCAGCGGCAGACGCAAACCGGCGGTCAGACGCCGACCACACCAGTACACGACGAGGCCCACCAGCGCAAAGTAAGACAAGGCAAAACCACTGACCAGCCACGGCTGCCGGAATATCTCGGCACCGTCGACACCATGCAGGTACCCGCGCACGAAATAAGGCCCCACCAGTATCAATCCCGGTACCAGCGCCAGCCAGCAGAACCCCTGGTCCAGCAACCAGGTTCTGTAACCCGCGGCCGGACGATGATGCAGCCGTACTGTCACCACTATCGCCAACAACACTCCCAGGGCCAGCCCATCGATCCGGGTCAACAACAAAGCCGGCGCAAAACCCAGGATGCGGAAAACCGGACCGACTGCGAACGCGCCGATGCACAGAGCCACCATGGCCGGCATGCGTCGATATCCGAGCAGCATCAAGGCCAGCGGCCACAGGATGTAGAACTGCTCTTCAACCGCCAGTGACCAGATGTGCAGCAAGCCTATCGGGAAATAAAACATCGCTGTGGCATCGCCGATGCCATGGAAATAAAGCGGCGTGAATTGCAGATAGACCAGCGACAGCAAGACATCGCGAAGGTACGGCCCATGCAGGAAATCGCTGCCGAACCATAGCCAGTTGCAGGCCCCCACCACCAGCACCGCCAGGTAGTACACCGGCCAGATTCGCAGAATGCGCCGCGCCCAGAAATACTTCAGCGAGAAGCGCTGGGCACGCAGCGACTCCAGCAGGATACGGCTGATCAAAAACCCCGACAGCACGAAGAACAGGTCGACGAAACTCCACATCCAGAAGCATTTGCCCGGAAACAGGTGAAACGCTACGACACCCGCCGCGGCAATCCCGCGCAGGCCGTCGAGTTCGGTGATGCGGCCGTGGTCAGCGGGTACCGCGGCATGCGAGCTCGTCTGAGCCGATGGAGTCATAGGTCACGCCTTGCCGTGTGCGTCAGCGCCTGCACCTTGTAAAGCAGGCGATAGGCGTACTTGCGGACAACGAAGGCCCACGAAGTCGGTAGCAACCTGAGTAGCGCATTGAACACGGTACGATCCTGGAATTCGACCTGCGGCCACGGGGTCTGCCGTCGGTGTTCCAAGTAAGCCCGCCGGTAGGGATGCTTGCTCAGGTAATGCCAGGGCTTGACGATATTGCCGCCCTCGAAATGCACGATGCCCGGTTGGCGAATCGCCTCCCGCACCTGGGCTGCCCCGAACACCTCGCGGCTGCGCGGGTAGTAGAACAGACTGTTCTGGCAATTCCAGCGCGGGTGTACGAACTGGCACTGGCGACCCAGCACCGCATTAAGCGCATCCTGGTCGGGCCAGCGCAGCCGTGCTGCCTGCTCGCGCCCGAATGCCACCAGCTTTTCGGTCATACCGTCGGTGCGCATCTGATCGAGATTGAACAACAACACGCCGCTGTTGAAATAAAACGCCTGCGGCGGTAACCCCAGGGCTTGGGGCCAATCCTTGACACGCTCTTCCAACACATTGGCCACCGCCGCCAGGTACAACCCATCGAGCGGGGTCTGCCATAGCGACGCAAGATCGTCCATGACCACGGTATCGCAGTCCAGATATAGCACTCGCGTCTGCGCCGGCAGCAGTTGTGGCAGATAGACGCGATACCACATGACCGCAGGAATCTGACTCAGACGCGGCAACCCCTCGACCCATGCGGCCGGGATAAAATGAGCAACAAACGTTCCGCCCAGCCGCTCGACCATCTCCGCCAACGGTTGCAACTCTGCCACAGGCAATTCAGGGCCATGCAGGAAGTGAACCTGACACTGCTGGCCTTGCCGATGCGCAAAAACTGAATGCAGCATGGCCGCGCAATGCGGCAGATAGGCCATATCGGCCGCACAAGCGATGTGCAGGTCGGCTGTCGTTGGGCCGGTTGCCGTCACAGGCTAGACTTCTGTCGCAAACCGGCTACGCCGGATGGCACGACGCGCCAGTCGCATCAGGTCGGCACCGGCATCCGGATGCACACACCAGGTATCCAATCCTTCCTCGAATTGAAGGTAACCCTGACCCTGCAACAGCGCCCGACACTCGGCTCGGGTCTGCGTGCTGAAATGATGATGCTCGTAGACGATCATGCCGGGTTTACCGCGCTGAAAATCGATCTGCCGGATGATCTCGAAATCGTAGCCCTCGGTATCCGTCACCACCAGATCGATCCGCTGCACTTGGTAGCGCTGACACAATTCGTCCCAGGTCACACTCGACACCTTGATCTCGCGCAGATAATGCTCGAACCCTTGGATACGATTGGCGTGTTTGAGAATCACATCCTTGCGGAACGAGCCCAGACCATTGGCCCATTCCGGCAAAGGCGCCAGACCGGGTTGATTGCCCAGATGAAAAAACGGCAGCTCGCCCGCCTCTGTCGCCACCGCCAGATTCACCGGCTGCACGCGCTGCGCAACCGCGGCGTAATTCTGCTGCAGGCTGCGGAACAACTGCGGTACCGGCTCGATCGCCAATCCCCGCCAGCGGCTGGCCAGTACCAGCTTGCGCAGGGGGTCCATCATCTGGCCGTCGTTGGCTCCGACCTGGATGAAAAACGCCTCCGGGTAACGGCGTGCAAACGCCTTGAGGACCGCCGGACCGGCCATGCGCGCCAGATACCAGTGGCCACGCAGCACCTTCAAAAAATGCCAGAGCCCTTTCACCCGCTCACCCCCGCGACCTGGGGCTGATGCGAACCCGGGATCATCGTGCGGATTCCCGCCACTGCGCATCAGGCGACAAGCCCGCAGCCGGTTTGCGCGCATTGACGACATAAACCAGCGCATTGTCGGCCTTGCTGCCAGCGGAGTGCATGCGATCCAGCAGCGCGATCAGCGACTGGATCAGGAGCACCCAGAGCGAGCGCAGGAATCGGGGGAAATGAATCCAGGTCGCGTCCTGGAACAACTGCAGGCCGGACGGCCCCAATCCCATCACGCCTTCGAAGTGCCACACCTCGAAACCCGCGTCGCGCACCGCTTTTTGCAGACCTTCTCCGGTCCAGCGCCAATAGTCCACGGGGTCCTTGTGATAGATCATGATGCCGTGCGTGGACAACACCAGTTCGCCTCCCGGCTTGAGCACGCGATAGGCCTCGGCCAGATAACGCGCCGGACTCTCAACATGCTCGAGCACCTGCGACGACAGCACGAAATCAACGGTGTTGGTTGTCACCGGCAGACTACCATCGTCACGAATATGCACCGATGCGTCGGGGTTGCCCGGCAGATCGGCGCCGAGATATTCCGCACCTTCGGGGAAGAAATGCCGATATGGGATTTCTGCGCAACCGTAATCGAGGATACGCGGCCGTTCCGGCAGTTTGCAGCGCTGCACGGCGCGCTGCAGCGCCAACGGCAATTGCCGGATGATGTAAGCCAGAGGATGCCACATCGGTACCTTGCGCATCTCGTATCGCTTGGAATCGAGAAAGCGCAAGGGCTCGTTGCCGGCTGCATCGGTTTGCTGCGGCGTTACCCGGGAATCGCTATCGCTGGCCTGCATCGTCATGCCATCGTCTCAATAAGTTTGCAGGGCATCATGCCGGCGACGCCGGAGTCTGCCTGCCGCGTCCGTACTTGCGCAGCAAGGTCTGCCAGTAATCGATCAGTATCTGTTGCCGGGGATCGCGCGCCTGCCGGTCGACACACCAAGTGTCGATGCTTTCGCGCACGACATCGTAGCCAAATCCGCGCAGCCGCGCTTCGCAGGCGGCTTGGGTCTGTGCATCGAAATGATGATGCTCGTAGATCAGCAGGGCCGGCCGGTACCGTGCAAAATCGATCCGCTTGATGATCTCGTAATCGTAACCTTCGGTATCCATCTGGATCAGATCCACCTGCCCGACCCGATGCCGTTCGCACAATTCGGCAAAGGTCAGGGTCGGCACCTCGGTGCAGGTCAGTCGCTGCTCGAGATCCGGGATGTAGATGGCATGTTTGAGGATCACATCCTTGCGGAACGAACCCAGCGCGTCGTACCAAGGCGTGATCGGATCGTCCGTCGCCGCCTGCCGCAGGTGCCAGAACGGCATACTGCCGTTGCGCTCACCGATGGCGACATTCTCCAGCTGCACCCGGTCCTTGAGATGACCATAGTTGCGCCGAAGACGCGCAAAGACGTAGGGCACCGGCTCGATCATGATGCCGCACCAATGCTGGTTCAGGATCGCGGTCTGGAGGTGATCGAGTTGCTTGCCGTCGTTGGAACCGATCTGGATGAAATAGGCCTCGGGGTAAAGCTGAGCGAACCGCTGCATCAGCTTCGGCCCCTTGAGCCGGCGCACATTGCGCCAGTACCTCACGCGCCGCACGGCACTGACCAGCAGCGGGCTGCGCTGCAGCAGCGATTTTATTTTCGACATGAGTGGATTCATGACTGTGCCGCGACCATTGCGCGGCCCCCGTGGGAAATGACGTACACGCTGTTCAAGCACTCCTCCTGTAGCGCAACTGCTGCCACATCTCGACGAAAACGGTGCCCTGTCGGAACACCACGGTCAATAGTACGAAATAAACCAGAGCATATAGTGCCAGGCAGGCGGACAGACGCAGCGCCAGCACGACATCCCTCAACGCATTGGCCAAAGTCCAGGTTGCCAGCGCCGCCAGCGCCGCCGCAAGCACACCCGGCCAGACCACCCGGAACAAGTCTGAGAATTTCAGTGTCGTTCGCTTGAACGCCATTTTCATGCAGGGATACAGCAGCACCAGCATGCCTAGCGTATACGCCAAGGCCATGCCGCGAATGCCGAACGGCGCTCCGGCAACCAGGCACGCAATGAGCATGCCCCAACCCCCGACGCCCCACTTCATCATGGTCCTGGAGTCGCCGTGCGACATGTACAGCCAGCCACTGGTCGCGCACAGGGTTTGCGGCACCACCGCCAGCGCGAGGATGCGCAGCACCCCAGCCGACTCATTCCATTGCGGCCCGAGAACAAAGCGGATGATGTCATCGGCCAGCACAAAGCTGGCGAAACCAATCGGTGCCGTCAGGAATAACATCATCGCCACGGTCTTCAGATAATAATTGCGGTAAGCCACCGCATCGTCGAGCAAGCGTGAGAGGGCCGCCGGCGCGATCAGGTTCAGGGGATCAACGATGTAATTGAGCAACAGGGTGAGCAGCACGAATGCGCGGCTGTAATAACCCACTGCCGCCGCACCCCAGAGCCGGCCATTGAGTACGTTCGGTACGTTTTGCGCAGCGAATCCCAGCAGGGTAAACACCACCAGATAGCCGCCGAAAGAGATCATGCTGCGAATCTGGGCGTCCCAGTGCGGCAGCCCCGGCCGCCAGTTGCACCACAGCCAAGCCAGCGCGCTATTCATCAGCGTGCCGATCAGCATGGCTGAAACCAGCGCCCAATAGCCGTAACCAGCCAGCGCCAGGATGATCGCCGACGCCTGCCCGGCGCCCATCGACAGGACGTTGATCCAGGCCAGTGCAGTGAATTTGAGCCGGCGTCGCAGCAACGCAGTGTGCTGGGCGCCAATGCCCCCCAGAAAAAACGTCCAGGCCAGCGCCAGTGTCACCGGCACCGCACGCAGGTCGGCATAAAACCGCGCCAGCCAGGGCGCCGCTGCCGAAGCCAGTCCAGTCATCAACGCGCCAAAACCGAGGTTGATCCAGAACAGCGTGCTGACCTGCTCATGGGTAATTTTCGGCTGACGAATCGTGGCTGCGGACAACCCCAGATCGCTGAAGATACTCGCCACACCGATGACCGACATCACCATCGTCAGCAGGCCAAAATCCGCCGGCACCAGCAGGCGCGCCAAAATCAGCAAGGCCAGCAACTGCCCGGTATGTGCGCCGCCGCGCCCGAGCACCGTTACCAGCCAGTGGCGCGCAGTATTGCTCTGCGCCATTTCGGCGGACGGGTCTTCATCAAACGGCGATGTGCTCACCGGATTCTGCTGGGACAGTGGAGTATCTGGACGATCATGGTTTTACCGCCATGCGCCCGGTGTAGTCGATGCGTTGCAGCAGCACCGGCGCAATACCCTTGTCCGAGAAATATTCGTCCACCGCCTGACGACAACCTTGCCAGTGCCCGTAATCGTCGACGATCAACACCCCGCCGCGGCTCAGCCGCGGGTACATGTGCGCCATTTCATGACGGGTGGACTCATACCAGTCGGTGTCCAGGCGTAGCAGCGCCAGCTGCGGAGCCAGCGTTCCGGGAATGGTCTGCTCGACCGGCCCACGCACGAAGTGCAGGTGCTCCTCGGGATAACCGGTGCTCAGCAGCGCCTGGCGCACATCGTCTTCATTGAAAATCTCCTGGTTGAATACACCCTGCCAGGCCTTTTCGCCTTTCTGCCCGGAACGCTGCCAGGTCTTCAGCGCCGGCTCCTCGAACGCGGAGGTGTCTTCCTTGGTCGGAGTGGTCATACCTTCGAAGGTGTCGTACAGGTAGACATCGCGGTCACGCACGCCCTGTTCCAGCAGCGTCAGCAGCATCGCCATGACCGAGCCGCCGCGCCATACGCCACATTCCGCAAACGCACCGGGAATCTCCGCCGCCAGGCAGTAGCGCACAGCACCGGTCAGCGCCTCGATGCGCAACGCACTGGTCATGGTGTACGGCCGCACCCGCTCAAGTATGGCGCGGTCGCGCGGGCTCATGTCCTCGGGCACATCCAGTTGCGCCGCCACCGGCTTGCTGCCGCGCATGCGGCGTAACAGACGTTTCATTTGCCGCTCCCTTGCAGCGCCGCTACTACGCCCAGCCAGCGACGCATGCAAGCTGCGGTATCACGCAGGAAATCGCGTCCGCCGTCGTCCCAGACAAACCCGGTAAAGCGTTGGGCGTTGGCATCGAGCGCATCAGCCAGCGCGGCATAGCTGCTGCCGTAATCGCTCCCTTCAAGACGCAGTTGCTGCAGCCACGGCAACAATTCCTCGACGATCACCATGCCGGCAAGCTCGTGGTACAGATCCTTGAACAGATTGTGCGGCGTGCGGTGGTGTTCGGCCACCGGATCGCCGAAGCGCACGGCATCGCCAAGATGCTTGGCGCATTTCTGCAGGAAATAGCCGGACAGGATGTCGCCGT
Source organism: Stenotrophobium sp. (assembly GCA_050740035.1). Lineage (GTDB taxonomy): Bacteria > Pseudomonadota > Gammaproteobacteria > Nevskiales > Nevskiaceae > Stenotrophobium. The sequence goes on from JBOICJ010000126.1 coordinate 14,801, forward strand.
AACGATCGATCGCCATGCCCTTGATCGGAAAACCCATGCGCACGTAGTAATACGCCGGAATCGCATCGCGGATCAGCGCGGTGTTCTGGGTGTTGACCGGACTCCAGGTCTGCGGCGCCAGGATCACGGCACCCGGCTTGGCCGACGCCACACGCGGCCCCTGCGCCAGGCGGCTTACCGCATCAACGTCGGGATCGTCCAGCCACAAACCCGCATTCACCGCGATGCGCCGACCGGCCGCGCCCGCCGGAATCGCACCGACGGCGGCCTGCCGCTTGGCGATGCGCGCGGCATAGGGATAGCCGCGGGCAAAGTAGGGATCGGCGATCTGGGCGTTGAGCTGTTGGCAGATGTTGTACCAGTCGCCGCCGTCGGCGAAACCCGCATCGGGCACCGCGCCAAGCTTCTGTCCAACGACGTGATGCGACCCAACGAAATCGCTGTCATCGCGGCAGTAGTTATCGTCATCGATGGTGATCAGGACATCCGCACCATTTTCCCAGGCGCGCAGGAAGCCGATATTGCGACGATTGTCGGTATTCCACGGTACGAAGCCATCGTCGAGTCCCAGCGCAGCCAGGTATTTCTGTTGTTCATCCAGCGTCGGGCAATCGATCTGAAAACCCTGCGCGCGCGCAGCGGCTGCTGCCTGATAGACGCTGGCCGGTGTCTTGCGGTCGCAGACGATGCGGATCGTGGTCTCGCGCTCGCGGCCGTGCGCGCGCAGATTGTCGAGATAACCCGACAACCATGCCGGCTCAAAAATAGTGGTAACGACGATATCCGTTTTACGCATGTGTCCTGCATCTCCCGGCGCATGAAAATTCATGCCGCCCACATTGATTGCAAAAATATCCGACGGCTCCGGCGTAAGACGCCTGACCGTTTTGTCTACATCAGTCTTTCCGGCAGTGGTGACTCTGGTGCCAGCGCCACGCCGTCTCGATGATCCGCTGGGGCTTGCTGTATTGCGGCTGCCAATGCAGTTCCGAGTATGCCTTGTCGGCGGCCGCGACCAATCGAGCGGGGTCACCGGGCCGGCGTGGCTGATAATCGATCGGGATGCGCCTGCCGGTGACGGACTCGGCGCAGTCAATCATTTCCAGTACCGAGGTACCCTGCCCGGTGCCGAGATTGTAGATGGCGCCTGCGCCGCCTTGCAGCAATTGCTGCAGGCTGAGAACGTGAGCCGAGGCCAGGTCGGTGACGTGGATATAGTCGCGAATGCAGGTCCCGTCCGGCGTATCGTAATCGTTGCCGTAAACCGTGATCGCCGGAGTCTGTCCCGCCGCGACATCGAGGATCCGCGGGATCAGATGCGTCTCCGGATCGTGATCCTCGCCGATGTCGCCGTCTGCATCCGCACCTGCGGCATTGAAGTAGCGCAGCGCAGTCGCGCGCAATCCATAGGCCGTCGAAAAATCCGCCAATATCCGTTCAATCATCCACTTGGTTGCGCCATACGGATTGATCGGGCACTGCACGGTATCCTCGGTGATTGGCATCCGTTCGGGCACACCGTAGGTCGCACAGGTGCTGGAGAAAACCAGTTTATAGCAGCGGTGCCGGAGCATGGCTTCGAGCAGGCTCAAGGTCCCGGCGACGTTGTTGCGGTAGTAGCGCGCCGGGTCTTCCACCGACTCGCCGACATATGCGTAAGCCGCGAAATGGACCACTGCCAGCGGCCGGTAAGTTCCGAACGCATGGTCCAGCGCCGCCGCATCGAGGATGTCGCCCTTGACCAGCGGCCCCCATTGCACCGCCCACTCATGGCCATAGACCAGATTATCGAAGCACACCGGCGTAAAGCCGGCCTGATGCAGCAGCTTGCAAGCATGCGAACCGATATAACCGGCACCGCCGGTGACGAGGATATTGGTCATCAGGCGTTGTAGGCGATGTAAAGACCGCTGAACTGCGAGTAATGGCGGATGCCGCCCGCGCTCTCCGGCAGGTCTTCGTGGATGGCGACGCGGTTGCCCAGCAGCGCCGGGTGGCCGTAGTCCTCGAACACCATGGCGCCGCGCGGGCTGATGCGTTGCGGCCACAGCGTCTGGATCAGCCAGCGCGTGGCGCGATAAGAATCGCAATCCACGTAGGCCAGCGCCAGCTGTCCCAGGTCGCTGGCCGGCAGTGTCTGGGTAAAGTCGCCGCGCACCAGTTTGACGTTGGCGCGGTCGGCGAACTTGACGCGGATCGATTCGAAATCGACCTTGTGGGTGTCGCTCCAGAAATGGTCCAGTCCCTTTTCCTCGGGAAACCCGGCGAAGGTATCGAACAGGAATACCCGGCGCGTGCCGTCGCCCAGCGCTTCGAGGCTGCGTGCGATCAGCCAGCCACTGTGCCCCTTGTAGCTGCCGAATTCGGCGATGTCGCCGGGGATGCGGTTGTGCACGATGTGGCGCAGCACCTGGTAGAGGTCGAGATAGTCGCGCAGGCCGCATTTCTGCTCGAACCGTTTCAGCGACTCTTCGTAGATGGCGTGCGGCGTCGGCGCATCCAGCAGCAGCGGCGAGACGAAATCGGTGCTGGCGTATTCGTCGCGCTGGTGAAACTGCACGAGTGCCGGGTCGAGTCCGTAGACATATTCGAATGGTTTTTCGGCCAGCGGCGCGTGGGCCGCGATCTGTCGCGCCGCCGCGGTCTGCCGGGACGCATCGACATAAGTGCACAGGACTGCCGCGACCTGCGCGGCTTCCGCCGCGGGCAGCGCCAGCGCCGCCGCGGGCGTCAGCAGGCGCTGCGGAATCTTGGCCCGTTGCAGACCGGCAATTACTTTCCAGGTCAGCACATCGTTATCGCCCAACAGCAGCAGCCAGCCGCCGGCTTCGCGCTGGCGCAACCGGCCCCACTGGGTCAGCGCGGCGACCGCTTCGGAAGCCCTGCGCGCACCCAGCCAGCGCACTCGCTGCGACACCGGCATGCGCCCCAGCTTCGCCGATAACTTTTCGCCCAGCGTGCCTTCACGCCACGCCCTGACCAGTTTGTCGACAGCGCTCACGCCTGCGCCGCCCAAAGCATGCCCTTGAACATCATCGTGAATTCCCGAAATATTTTTGCTGCGGCATTGTAATCAAGATCGCCGCGCGGGACAGTCGCGGGTCATGAAGCGGGCATTTTGCTGACACCCGCTGTGCCGGATTTCATATCGAATAATGTTATAAATTATATAATATTATTATTATAATATAATATATTAAAACAAGCATTTGCCCGCGCAAGGCAAGAGCGGGTGACGCCGGATTCGCTCGTGCGGCCGCGCCTCAGGCGTCGACGGCGGATCTGGGCAGGCACAGCCGCAGCACGGCATAGCCGGCAACCGCGGCAACCAGCGAGCCGGCGAGGATGCCGATGCGGTTGCTCACCATCAGGTCGGCCTGGCCGTTCTCGAACGCCAGCGAGCCGATGAACAGGCTCATGGTAAAACCGATGCCGCAGAGGATCGACATGCCATAGAGCGCACGCCACTGCACGCCTTCGGGCATGCGCACCCAGCCCAGTTTGAGCGCCAGTGCCGCGGTGCCGAAGATGCCGATCTGCTTGCCCAGCACCAACCCGGCGGCGATGCCCAGCGGCACCGGTTGCAGCAGACTGGCGAACGATAATCCAGTCAGCGGCACGCCGGCATTGGCAAACGCGAACAGCGGCAGGATGCCGAACGCCACCCAGGGATGCAGCCGGTGCTCCAGCGTTTCCAGCGGTCGTATCTCCGGGTTGCGACGATCGCTCACCGGAATGGTCATGCCGAGGATCACGCCGGCCAGCGTCGCGTGCACACCCGACTTGAGCATCGCCACCCACAGCACCACGCCGATCAGCAGGTAAGGACTCAGGCGGGTGACGCCGCGCCGGTTGAGCAGCACCAGACCCGCCAGCGCCAGCAGCGCGACGCCTGCGGCCAGCAGCGACAGTTCATGGGTGTAGAACAGCGCGATGAGGATGATCGCGCCGAGATCGTCGGCCACCGCGATCGCGGTCAGCAGCACCTTCAGCGCCAGCGGCACGCGCGATCCGAGCAGCGACAGGATGCCCAGCGCGAACGCGATGTCGGTTGCCGCCGGAATCGCAAAGCCGGACATCGCCGCCGCATCGCCGCGATTGAGCGCGGCATAGATCGCCATCGGCACAACCATGCCGCCCAGCGCACACAGCGCCGGCAACGCGATCTGCGCACGATTGGCGAACTGGCCTTCGATCAGCTCGCGTTTGAGCTCCAGTCCGACCAGCAGGAAGAACACCGCCATGAAGCCGTCGTTGATCCACAGCAGCAGCGGCTTGTCGAGGTCGAGCGCGCCGATGCGCACCTGCACCGGCAGATCGAACAGCGCGGCGTAGCCTGCGGCCAGCGGCGTGTTGGCGGCGATCAGCGCCAGCAGCGCGGCGGCAATCAGCAGGATGCCGCCGGCCGCTTCCAGCCTCAGGAAATTGGCCAGGGCCTGCGCCGCACGCTGGGTGATGCCGCCGATCACGTCAGCCTTGCCAGCAGTTGTTGCGCGCTGCCACGCAGGCATTCCGCCCACGGCAGCCCGACGATGCTGCGGCCGGTGACGCTATCTCTGAACGGCAACTCTTCGCCGGAGCCGATGACGTAGCGGTAGTCCATCACGATCTCGGTATCGGCTTCGAGATTGTCCAGCGCAAAAATGAAGCCGAGGTGCCACTGCGCATTAGGCGTGAAGGAATGGTTGACATAGCACTCGTCGCTCCATTCCGGCGTCAGCGAAAAATAATCCTCGAACCAGCGCACGCTGGACTCGACCTCGCGCGAATCCGCCGGGTACTGCCGCAGCTTCGATTCCGCCCACACCGTGTGCACGTTGTCCGGCGCGATAATCACCGCACCGCTTGGTACCGTTTGCTCCAGATACAGACCCTGTCCGGCACCGGCAATCCGTGAAGGTGCGACGCGATATTTTGGAACGATC
>JBOICJ010000127.1:0-6715 GCA_050740035.1 Stenotrophobium sp.
GGCGTGCGCCGTGCTTGCGGACCAGCTTGGCGACAAACTTGAGTGCCTCCGGAGTGAGGATTTTTTCATAGCCCTTTTTCATCGGGCCGGTGATCTCAATACCCTTCGGCGTGTTCATGCAAATCTCCGTAGCAATACTAAAAAACAAACAAAATCGGGGCCGCGATTATAGCGGCGGGCTGGGTTCAACACTATGGCGCAGGTTTTTTACAGCGGCACATCCCCGCGCCGGACCGGGATTTCAGCTATGTGCGGGGGCTTCGGTCAGGATGATGCCGTCGGCGTCTGCGTAGAATGCAGCAGCGACACGGTGCCATGCGGCGGCAGCCGCATGTGGGTACTGGAGCTGGTGCTGCTTGGCTCCAGTCAATCGGGTCATTTATGAATGGCTGTCTCGGAAACCACGATGCCATCAGCATCAGCATAGAGCCACGCGTCCGGCTTGAAGGTGACGCCGGCAAAACTCACGACCTTGTCGAGATGGCCACTGTGCAACCCCTTCTCACTCTTGCGCGGATGCAGCGCCAGCGCCTTGACGCCAACTGCCTGTGCGGCGATTTCCTCCGCGTCGCGAATGCAGCCATTGACGACGATGCCGGCCCAGCCGTTCTTGACCGCCAGCACACCGAGATTGCCACCGACCAGCGCACAGCGCATCGAGCCACCGCCGTCCACCACCAGGACGGCGCCCTTGCCCGGGGTCTCCAGCGTGCTGCGTACCAGCGCGTTGTCTTCAAAGATTTTCAGCGTGCGGATCGGACCGTGAAAATTCAGCAGTCCGCCAAAATCGGCGAACACCGGTTCGCAGACCTGCACGTCGGCATGGGCATCACAGATATCAGTCGTGGCAAAGCTCATTTCGGCTCCGGGTCAAGAATCGGGTTCAACGCAGCGTGTTCTGTCTTTCAAACGCCTTGGCGAGGATCGGCGCGGAGATCGCGTAGGCCGCCAGCGCCACGAAGCCAATCAGCGTCCACATCGGCAGGCTCAGCCCAAGCCATTGCGCGGTGATCTTGGCGCAGCTGGCATCGCCCTTGAGCACGGCCATGATCACGTCGTTCAAAGGATGCATTTTCAACATCCATTGCAGCGTCCCGCCGCAGGACGGCACCTGATCTTCCGGTAGCGATTGCAGCCAGACATGTCGTGCGGCGATCAAGGCGCCGACGATCGCCGACAGTTCCGCCAGTCCGGCGTAGACCCAGCGGCCCCAGGTTCTGGGACCGAAGATCCAGCCCAGCAGGAAAAAGAATCCGCAGGCAATCATCGCCACGCGCTGGAAAATACACATCGGGCACGGCTCGTAGCCCTTGAAAAATTCCAGATACAGCGCAAATGCCATGGCGCCGGCGCAAGCCAGCAACCCGCCAAAACACAGCCAACGGAAACCTATTTTCATCGGATTGCTCTTGATTGAGAGGGGTCAGGCAGCGACCACGGGTATTTTGCCGATTTTGCCCTGCCACAGTGCAGGACCGGTCTGGTGCACGGAAGTTCCCTGGCTATCGACGGCCACCGTCACCGGCATGTCCTTGACCTCGAATTCGTAGATCGCCTCCATGCCCAGATCGGCGAAGCCGACGACCTTGGCCGATTTGATCGCCTTGGCCACCAGATAGGCAGCGCCGCCGACCGCCATCAGATACGCGCTTTTGTGCTTCTTGATCGCTTCGATGGCGACCGCTCCGCGTTCGGATTTGCCAATCATCGAAATCAGACCGGTTTTGGCCAGCATCATCTCGGTGAACTTGTCCATGCGCGTGGCGGTGGTCGGGCCGGCGGGGCCGACGACCTCGTCGCGCACCGGATCGACCGGGCCGACGTAGTAGATCACGCGATTGCTGAAATCCACCGGCAGCTTCTCGCCCTTGGCAATCATGTCGGCGATGCGCTTGTGCGCGGCGTCGCGGCCGGTGAGCATCTTGCCGTTGAGCAGCAGCGTCTGCCCCGGCTTCCAGCTCGCGACTTCTTCCCGGGTCAGGGCATCGAGGTTCACGCGCGTGGCGACGTCGGTGTTGGCCTTCCAGGTGACCTTGGGCCAGTCTTCCAGACGTGGCGGCTCGAGTTTTGCGGGGCCGCTGCCGTTGAGATGAAAATGCACGTGGCGCGTCGCCGCGCAGTTGGGAATCATCGCCACCGGCAGGTTGGCGGCATGTGTCGGGTAATCCAGCACCTTCACGTCGAGTACCGTGGTCAGGCCACCAAGACCCTGTGCGCCGATGCCCAGCGCGTTGACCTTGTCGAAAATCTCGAGGCGCAATTCCTCGGCGCGGTTGCTGGCGCCGCGAGCCTTGAGTTCCTGGATATCCACCGGCGCCATGATCGCTTCCTTCGCCAGCAGCATCGCCTTCTCCGGCGTGCCGCCGATGCCGATGCCGAGGATACCCGGCGGACACCAGCCGGCGCCCATGCTCGGCACCGTCTTGATCACCCAGTCGACGATGGAGTCCGACGGGTTGAGCATCGCGAATTTCGACTTGGCCTCGGAGCCGCCGCCCTTGGCCGCGCAGATCACTTCCAGATGGTCGCCCGGCACAATTTCGTAATGCACCACCGCCGGCGTGTTGTCCTTGGTGTTCTTGCGCGCACCGGCCGGATCAGATAGCACCGAAGCGCGCAGGATGTTGTCGGCGTTGGTGTAGGCGCGGCGCACGCCCTCGTTGACCATCTCCTGCACGCTCAGCGTAGCGTCCCAGCGCAGGTTCATGCCGACCTTGAGAAACACCAGCGCGATGCCGGTGTCCTGGCAGATCGGCCGACGCCCTTCCGCGCACATGCGCGAGTTGGTCAGGATTTGTGCAATCGCGTCTTTTGCTGCCGCCGATTCCTCGCGCTCATACGCCGCGCCCAGTGCCTGGATGTAATCCAGCGGGTGATAACAGCTAATGTACTGGAATGCATCGGCGATGGACTGAATGAAATCTTCCTGGCGGATGGTCGTCATGTGTTCTGCGAATTGCGATATCGAGGGTGCGTATTCTCGTCACATGGGACCGCAATGACCAGTCTGTCGTCACCCGCTGTTGCGGTTCAGGTTAAAAATATTGTTATAATTTATTTATAATATTAAATTATAGTAAATATTTAATAACAATCTTATCATTGAAATTGCAGGGAGCGGGTGCTCATCCCGCAGCTCGCCGGCATCTTAAAAAGCAGATCGGCCCGATCGTCGCCGACCTCACATCCCATCGTCAGGAAATCATCGCCGCGCTGAATTTGCTGATGACAGGAATCTGACTAATGGCGTCAAATTTAATATCATGCCCTGCAGGGCACGCAGGGCTCGCGCCAAAAATAACTCAACGCGGCCCTTCCGATGCCCGGTTTTCTGCTATTGAATCGTCCAAGACGGATCCCGTCGCCAGCGAATCGTGCATGCGGAATTCTCCTCAAAGATTCAGACATTAGCTGGCCGGCTCAATAGGGTACCCGTATGAAATCCGCTACTTCCGTTCCGCCGCCGACCGGCAAGGCTCGCGACAGCATTGTCACCACCGGCAGTACCGACGCACTGCCGCTGGCGCCAGCACTCGGTGCCTCGCTGGATGCAGCGAAGATGCCGCGCAAATCCACGCTCGTGCCGCGCCGCATCCTGCTCACCAGCGCGTTAGCCATTCTGCTGGGCGTGGCTGCAGCCGAGATCGCACAGCTGCTGATGCTGATGATCAACCTGATCACCGATATCTGCTTCTATGGCCGCGTATCCGACGTCATTGGCCCGACCGCCAGCCACGCCGGTTCATTCGTGCTGTCGCCGGCCGACAATCATCTGGGCGCCTGGGTGATTGCGATGCCGGTCATCGGTGGCCTCGCCGCCGGCGTCATGGCGCGCTGGGGATCGCGCGCGATTCAAGGGCACGGCATTCCCGAGGCGATGGAGCGCATTCTCGAACACGAGTCCAACATTCCCGCGCGTGTGACCTGGCTCAAGCCGCTGTCGTCCGCATTTGCCATTGGCACGGGCGGCCCGTTTGGTGCCGAAGGCCCGATCATCTCGACCGGTGGCGCGCTCGGTTCTCTGCTGGGTCAACTGCTGCGCGTGACGGCACAAGAGCGCAAGACGCTGCTCGCGGCCGGTGCCGCCGCGGGCATGGCGGCCGTGTTCGGTGCGCCGATCGCGGCACTGGCGATGGCGGTCGAACTCCTGTTGTTCGAACTGCGTCCGCGCTCGCTGATCCCGGTCGCACTGGCCACCGTCACCGCCACCGGCGTGCGCTATGCCACCTACGGCGCGGACGCGGTGTTCGCGATGCCCACGGTCGTGCAGTCCGGCGGTTGGGCGCTGGCCAGTTATATCGCGCTTGGTGCGGTTGTCGGTTATGCCAGCGTGTGGGTGACCAAGGCGGTCTACAGCGTCGAAGATGCCTTCGGCAAACTGCCCATACACTGGATGTGGTGGCCAGCGCTGGGTGCGGTCGTCGCCGGTATCGTCGGCTGGATTCAACCCCGCACCCTGGGCGTCGGCTATGACAACATCGACGCGCTGTTGCAGGGGCAGTTCGGCGTCGGCATGTTGCTCGGCTTCGGCCTGCTGAAATTCACCTCCTGGGTCATTTCCCTGGGCAGCGGCACTTCCGGCGGCACGCTCGCGCCGCTGTTCATGATTGGCGGTTCGATGGGCGCGTTGGTCGGCATCGGTGCCGATCATCTGTGGCCCTCCTTCCACGTCGATCTTCGCATCGCCGCACTCGTGGGCATGGGCGCGATTTTCGCCGGTTCGTCGCGCGCGCTGCTGACCGCCATCATTTTCTGTTTTGAAACCACGCGCCAGCCCGCTGCGCTGCTGCCGCTGCTGGGTGGCTGTACCGCCGCTTACCTGATCTCGGCGCTGACCATGCGTAACACCATCATGACCGAGAAGATCGCGCGCCGTGGCGTGCGCGTGCCCGCCGAGTACAGCGCCGATGCCCTCGATCTCATCACCGTCGAACAGGTCTACAACCGCAGCGTCACCACACTGAACGCCGATGACACCCTCGAATCGGTGCTCTCCCGCATGCGCGCCGGTGAGCCCGGCCTGCGCCACCACGGCTACCCTGTGGTCGACGCCGACGGCAAACCCTGCGGCGCGCTGACCTTGCGCGATCTGCTCGATCCGGACGCCAACCCTGCGGCGTCGTTGCGTGATCTGGTGCACCGCGCGCCGCTGACGGTCCACACAGACGAGACCCTGCGCGACGCAGCCGACCGCATGGCCCTCACCGGCATTGGTCGCTTGCTGGTGGTTGAGCGTGGCGAACAGTCACACTTGCTGGGCCTGCTGACACGCGGCGATCTGATCAGTGCCCATTCGCGACGACTGCATGAAGTCCGCGACGCCAAGCGGCAGTTGCACCTGCGAAAACGCAAGCGGCGCGTGCAGAGCAAGTAGGGTTAGCGCCAAAAATAACTCAACACGGCGCCTATGATTGTGTGCGGACGACCACGTAGGCTGGGTTGAAGTGCAACGAAACCCAGCAGACAGATCACGGCTCGCTGGGATTCGCTACGCTCCATCCCAGCCTACGGCCCTGGATAAATTGAGGAATTGCCTAGCGTTCATGCAGTGGCAGGTCCACATTTCCCGAAACTGAAACCAAAAACGGCACGCGCGATCCGGTGCCAAAGTACTGGGCGCTGCTTGAATACAATGCCAGCCCGATCTCATCACCCGCTTGCAAATCCTGGCCAACCACCGTCAACTCGGTCTTGTGCTCGCCCAATCCACGCAGCGGCAGAATCTGATCGTTGATCAGGCTGATCACGCCATTTCGGCGCAATCCAATACCAGCGAAGATCACCGGATCCACATTCACCGGTAGCCCGCTCATCTCCATATCCGCCAACGGCAGTCCCGCAAGCCGCATCGGTCGCTCAATCGTCTTCAAAGGCACAAAGTAGTCCGGCGCGGCCAGCGGAATCGGCAGGCTGGGACCGGCAACCATCGTCGCAGGTACTGCGAAATTCTCGCCGCCACGCGGCATCGCCTCGCCAATCCAGGCATCGTCATCTGCGGTGGAAATGCACACCCGCGGCACTGCGGCCGCAGCGGCGATCTTGCCGCGCAGCTTTTCGTCGTACCACGCCACGACGGATTCAAACGGGTCAATCGGCCCGCAGAATGAACTCGTCGGCGGCTCCTGCAGCTTGGGATCTTCATAGAGCACGTGGCCATTGGGCACGAGCAGCAGGCGCACATCGCCGCCACCCTTCTCGATGCACTCCATGTTGTGCAGCGCCTCGTTGCCATCGAACAGGATGTCGCGCGTGCCCTGCACCAGCAGCGCATCCACGTGAGGATACTTGCCCTGCTCGCAAAAACTCGCTGGGCTGTGCTCGCGGAATTTCGCCAGTTGGCCCAGTTCCACACCCGGCACGCCAGCCATCGCCTCGGCATACGCGACCGTGACCCACGGCGCCATGCGGCCGTTGATCTCTCCCGCCGCATACAGCAGCGTGAACGCCGTACGTGCCACCTTGGCGGGAGCCATCGCCTGCACCAGGTCATACCAGGTTACCCACGGCGCAATCGCTACCACCCGCGGGTCCTGCGCCGCCAGCATCAACTGGAAGCCGCCGCCATAACTGCCGCCGATGCAGCCAACGATGGCGTGGCCGTCGTCGCGCTTGCTCACCGGCAGATTCGCTTCGGCCCAATCAATCACCGACGAAAAATCGCGTACCTCAAGCTGCGGATCCATCACATTGATCTGCCCGCCGCTGTCACCCCAGC
>JBOICJ010000128.1:0-2233 GCA_050740035.1 Stenotrophobium sp.
GGGCGTGCTCGAAGCCGGCGAGGATCGCGCGGTGCTGGCCGAAGTTGCCGTTGAACAGGATCACGCGGGTCACGTCGGCGCGCTTTTCGTACTGCGCCGTCAGCATGCCTGCACTGCGGTCGCGCGAACCATCGTTGACGAAAATCACTTCGTAGGAAATCTTCAACGCATCGAGCGACGGGTAGAGCCGCGCGAACAGCGCTTCGAGCACCGCCTCCTCGTTGTAGACGGGAATGACGACGCTGAGTTCGGGAGTCGTGGCGGCGGTCATGATGCGGCTCTCAGGATCGAGGAAACGGCCGTGCAGACCCGCTGCACGTCGGTGGTGGTCATGGCCGGAAACAGCGGCAGGGTCACGGTGCCACGGCCGATGCGCTCGGCGTGCGGGAACTGGCCTTCGCGAAAACCACGGGCGCGATACAGCGTGAACAGGTGCATCGCCGGATAGTGCACGCCGACACCGATATCCATTGCCTTCATTTTTTCGATGAACTGCCCGCGCGTGATGTTCATTTTTTCCAGCGGCAGCAGCGGCTGGAACATGTGCCAGTTGCTCTGCGCGAAATCCTCCGGCGGCAGCGCGCAGCCGAGGCTGCGGTCGAAGCAGCGGAAATATTCGCGCGCCAGTTCGCGGCGTTTTTCATTGAACCCGTCGAGCTTACGCAACTGGTGTACGCCGATCACTGCGGCCAGGTCGGTGAGGTTGCATTTACCGCCGAGCACGTCGACATCCATGCCGCCATCGGCGAAGCGCGTCACGCCCTGCAACCGCAGCTTCTCGAACAACCGCGCCTCGTCCTCGGTGTTCATCACCAGGCAACCGCCTTCGGTGGTGGTGATGTTCTTGTTGGCGTGGAAGCTGAACGACACCAGATCGCCGTCGCAGCCGATCTCGCGGCCTTTCCAGTTGGCGCCCATCGATTGCGCGGCATCTTCGACCACGCGCAGCTTGTGGCGGCGCGCGATCTCGTAAAGTTGGTCGCGATCCACCGGCAGACCGCCGAGATCCACCGGAATGATCGCGCGCGTGCGCGGCGTGATCGCCGCCTCGAGCAGATTCAGGTCGATATTGCGCGTCAGCGGGTCGGCGTCGACGAACACCGGCGTGGCGCCCACGGTCAAGATCACGTTGGCGGTGGCGACCCAGGACATCGGCGTGGTGATGACTTCATCGCCGGCGCCGATGCCGCATAGGCGCAGCGCGATCTCCAGCGCCGCGGTGGCGGAATTGACCACGCGCACCGGCCGGCCGTTGTAGCGCGCCGACAAGGCCGCCTCGAGTTCCCTGACCTTCGGCCCGCTGGTGATCCAGCCCGAGCGCAGCACCTCCGCCACCGCGGCGATGGTGTCCTCGTCGATCGTCGGGCGGGTAAACGGCAGGAAAGCCATGATCAGCTCCGCGCCACCATGTAGACGCCAACGATGATGACGCCCATGCCGGCCAGGCGCATCACCGTCAGTGCCTCGCCGAACAGCCACCACGCGAAAAACGCGTTGACCACATAGCCCAGCGACAGCATCGGATAGGCGATGCTGACCTCGACGCGCGACAGCGCCATGATCCAGATCACCACGCTGACGACGTAACAGCTCAGTCCGCCAAAGATGTAGGGATTGGTCGCCAGCGACCAGCCCACCGGCCAGATGTTGGCGAGGCTGAAATCGAACTGGCCGATGGCGCGGGTGCCGGCCTTGAGCAGCAACTGCGCGGCGGCGTTGAGCATGACACCGAAGATGACCAGCGCGAAGACAAGGGGTTTCATGGTTTTTTGATCACGGTGCGCCGTGGATCATGATAGATGACGGTCATGGGCAGACCCATTTTAGCGAGTTGTTCTTCAGTGCCCCGTCCCAGGACGGCCAATGCCTCGGGCGCGGCACGCCAGCGCTGCGCGAATTCATCCAGCGTCGGGATCCACAACTGCGGCTCGACGGTCTCACCGAGCTTGAATTCATCCACGTAATCGACCAGCGTCACCGTGCGCTTGAGATAAAACGGCAGGGTCTGGTCGTAGCCCGACACTGCGAATACCGGCGTGTCGGCCTTGAGGTAGGGCTGCATCGCCAGCGCCGCATTCTTGGCCGAGACCACCGGCGAATAAACCTGGTAGCCCAGCATGGCGATGGCGGCAAAAGCCGCGCCGGCCAGACTCAGCCACATCACCGAGACCTGCTTGCGCTCACGCCGCGCCGCGCGCGCGGCGAGGATGGCCAGCACCACCACCGTCAGCGC
>JBOICJ010000129.1:0-3719 GCA_050740035.1 Stenotrophobium sp.
CTGCCAGGCTTTGAATTGTTCGCACAGCCAGTACAGCGCGATCTTGGAGGCATTGTCGGCGCGCGAGAACATCGATTCGCCAAAAAACATGCGGCCGAGGCTGACGCCATACAGACCACCGATCAATTGCCCCTGGCGCCAGGTTTCCACCGAGTGGCAGTAGCCTTGTTGGTGGAGTTGCAGATAGGCGGATTTCATCTCAGGCCCCAGCCAGGTGCCGCGACTGTCGCGACGTTCGCCGCCGCATTCATCCATCACCGGCGCAAATGCGCGGTCGAATGTCACCGCGTAATCCTTGCGGCGGATGGCCTGGTGCAGCGAGCGGCTGACGTGCATCTGTGAGGGGGCCAATACCGCGCGCGGATCGGGGCACCACCAGAGAATCGGTTCGTCCGGGTTGTACCAGGGGAAAATGCCTTGCGCGTAGGCGCGCAGCAGGCGCCGCGGGGTGAGATCACCGCCGATCGCCAGCAATCCGCTGGGGTCGCGCATCGCCAGATGCGTCGGTGGAAACGGCTGGGCGGGATCGCGCGGATCGAGCCAGTGCAGGCGGATCGGGTTATCCATCGCGGTTCAGGAGGTTTGGCGATAGGGCATATGCTGCCTCAACTCGCGGTACCTTGCCTGAACCAGCGGCCGCTCGCGTTGCAGATGGCGGGCAACGGCGGCGGCCAGGCGCGGTTCGTTGAGCCAGTGCAGCGAGTGCGTCAGGCAAGGCTCGAAGCCGCGCGCCAGTTTGTGCTCGCCCTGTGCGCCGGCGTCGTAGTGCGCCAGACCTTCGCGGATGCAGTAATCGATGCCCTGGTAATAGCAGGTCTCGAAATGCAGACTGTGATAATCCGCCTCGGCGCCCCAGTGCCGGCCATACAAGGTGTCGCCGCCCTGCACGGTGATCGCCACGGCGACCAGGCGCGCGCCGTCACGGCACATGATCAGGCGTACCGGTGTGCCGGCGCGTGCGCCGTAGTCGAGAAAAAATTCCAGGTTCAGATAGGGATTTTGTCCACGGACTTCGTAGGTGTTGCCATAGAGTCGCAGCACCTCGGCCCAATCGGCGGCATCGAGCCGATCGCCGGGCGCGACTGAAAACCGCAGGCCGGATTCGGCGATGCGGCGGCGCTCGCGCAGGATTTTCTTGCGCTTTTCGGCGGTGAGCTGCGCCAGAAAATCGGCGAAATCGGCGTAGCCGCGATTGTGCCAGTGAAACTGTACGTCGCAGCGCGGCTGGGCGGCTTCGTTGGTCAATGCCTCGCGATCAGTATCGTTGGCGAACAGGACATGCAGGGACGACACCGGCCCGCCGCCGGCCAGCCCGGGCAGCGCTGTCGCCAAGGCGCGCCGCGCCGTTGCGTCGCATGCGCCGAGCCGCGGCCCTTGGCTGGGCGTGAACGGCACTGCGCACAGCAGCTTGGGATAATAGGATGAGCCGAGGCGCTGGCTGGCTTCGGCCCAGGCCCAGTCGAACACGAATTCGCCGTAGGAATGCTGCTTCAGATAAAGCGGCGCTGCCGCCAGCAGTTGGCCGTCGTCACGGGTCAGTGTCGCGTGACAGGGCTGCCAGCCGCTGTGGGCCGTTGCGCAGCCGCTGGTTTCCAGTGCGCGCAGGAAAGCGTGTCGGGTGAACGGATAACGGGCGTCGAACAGCGCATCCCAGGCCGTCGCATCAATCTCGGCAATGCTTCCGTGCTGGCGCAGTTGCCAGCGCTCGGGAGTGGCTGGCGTGCTGGATGCGATCAATGAAACGTCGGCGCCACGGCGGGGATATTGCGCAGCGCCCACTGCACCACGGCATCATGTTCGAAACGGCTGATCTGCTCGTTTTCCGCGGGCGGAGTCGATTCGGTGAGGCGGCCTTCGGCATCGAAGCGGATGCAGGAACCCGCCGTCTGCACCTTGAGTTCGCCGTTGCTGCTCTCATCGTCAACCGTCAGTTGCAGATAGCGCACCCGGCGTTCGGCAAATTCCGGCAGGCGGCTGGCGCCAGCGGCGATCAGGGCGGCTTGTTCCACGGTGAATTCGCGGATGCCGCCGTCCTGGGTCAGTAGAAAATGTCTGATTTGTGCGCTCATGGCTTTTCGTCCTTGTGCCTAATCAATTGGACTTGTTTCCTTTATGAAGGTTTAACTCCGGATTTCAAGAGGTGCGTTCACACTCTAATCCAGTTACGGACAAGCAGGCTGGTATCATTAGGGATAATGACTACTGCGGCCTGTGGACCAAAAAATCCAGTGCTGAATGTTTAAGAGCAAATCTCACGCCACCGACGAAACCGCCGACCCGACCTGGCTGGAACGCCTGCCGGGCGAGGCCGCACTGCTGAGCTGCGCGGCGCTGGCGTTGTTCCTGCTGGGCATGCTGATCAGCTACAGCCCGAACGATCCCGGCTGGTCTTCTTCGGGCACCGGCGAGCCGGTCCGCAATCTGATGGGCGCGGTCGGCGCATGGATCGCCGATGTGCTGCTGTCGTTGTTGGGTTATGGCGCATTCCTGCTGCCGTGGGCGGTGCTGTGGCTGGGAATCCGCATCTTCCGCGGGCAGTCCGGCGATCATCCCTTGCCGCGTTCGCTGCGACTGGTGTGCTGGATTGCGGCTTTCATCAGCTTTACGACCCTCAGCGCCTTGCATGTCGGCAGCCTGGGCCTGGTGCCGCAGGGCAGCGGCGGCATCGTCGGTCAGGCGGTGGCCCATGCGCTCTCCGATGCGCTCAGCGTGGTGGGCGCGACGCTGCTGCTGCTGACGGTGCTGCTGGTGTCGCTGCCGGTGGCGTTGCAATTTTCCTGGCTCGGCCTGCTGGATCGCGTCGGCGATCTCATCCTCAATGCGCGCCGTCGCAGCCAGCAGCGGCGCAGCGAGCGGGAGCAGGCGGTGGTGCCGCAGGTATCGATGCGCAGCGAACCGAGCGTCGATGAGTTCGCATCGGTGCCGTCGCCCTTTGCCGCCGCGCAGACGGCCTTGCGCGACCGCAAGAAGCGCAAGCAGATGCCCTCGTTGTTGGGCAGCGAAGAAGAGCAGCCGGACATGTTCGCGCCACCGCCGCCGGCACCGGAGCGGCCCGTCAAGGGACGCGCGGCCAAGGTTGCGATTCCGGCGTTTGATGGCAGTCCGTTGCCGCCATTGGAGATACTTGACCGCGCGCGACCCTCGGGCCAGCAATACACGCCGGAGGAACTGACCCGCCTGTCGCGCGACGTCGAGCGCCACCTGGCCGATTTCGGCATCAAGGCGAGCGTGATGGAGGTGGAGCCGGGTCCGGTAATCACACGCTTCGAGTTGCAGCCCGCGCCCGGCGTGAAAGGCTCCCAGATCACCAACCTGTCGAAGGATCTCGCGCGTGCCTTGTCGGTGTCGAGCGTGCGCGTGATCGAGGTGATCGAAGGCAAACCCTACGTTGGCCTGGAGATTCCCAACCAGAAACGCGAAATGGTGATGCTGCGCGAGATTCTGGACTCCGCCGAATATCGGCATTCCAGTTCGCCGCTGACGATGGGCCTGGGCAAGGACATCGCCGGCCGGCCGGTCAGTACCGACCTGGGCAAGATGCCGCATCTGCTGGTGGCCGGCACCACCGGATCGGGCAAGTCGGTCGGCATCAACGCGATGATTCTCTCGCTGCTGTTCCGACTCTCCCCAGATCAGTGCCGGCTGATCCTGATTGACCCAAAAATGCTGGAGCTGTCGGTCTACGAGGGCATTCCGCACCTGCTGACGCCGGTCGTAAC
>JBOICJ010000130.1:0-3538 GCA_050740035.1 Stenotrophobium sp.
TGTTCGAACTGGACTGGCCAGTGATTCGTGAAACGGCGCGACCGATGAGCAGATCCTTGATGCGTGAGATATGGCGCAGGGCTTCCGGCGGCGAAGCCGGCGCCAGCTGTGCGGCATAAGGTTTGGCGACGATACGGTCGTAGCCGTACAGGCGCGCGACTTCTTCAATCAGGTCGGCCTCGATGCGCAGGTCGGTGCGATGGCTGGGAATGCGCGCCTGCCAGCTGTTGTTGATTTCCGGGCGCAGCGTGATGCCCAGGCGCGCCAGCAGTGCCTCCATTTCCTTGGCTTCGATGTTTACGCCTAGCAACTGTCTGAGCCGTGCATGCCGCAGACGGATGGAGATCGCATCCGGTTGGCTGCGGCCGACCTGGGTGACGGGGTGCACTTCGATGGGCAGGACGCCCGAGTGCGGCGAGCCGGCATGGGTGCCGGGCTGCGAACTGCTACCGCCGCAGATTTGCAAGACGAGTTGCGTGGTGCGTTCGAGTGCCGTGCGTTGCAGGCCGGGATCGACGCCGCGCTCGAAGCGGTGGAGCGCGTCGGAATGGAGTTTGTGGCGGCGGCCGGTGAGTGCCACCGCATGCGGCGCAAAGCAGGCCGATTCGAGGAAAACCCGGGTGGTGGTTTCAACGACGCCGGACTCGGCGCCGCCCATGACGCCCGCCAGCGCCAGCAGCCTGCTTTCGTCGGCAATCACCAGTTCACCGTGATCGAGCGTCACGGTTTGTTCGTTGAGCAGCTTGAGGGTTTCGCCGGCAATGGCCTTGCGCACGCGCAGGGCATTGCCGATCCGCTCGCAATCGAAAGCATGCAGCGGCTGGCCCAACTCCAGCATCACGAAATTGGTGATATCGACAATCGGATGGATGCCGCGGATGCCGGAACGGCGCAGGCGTTCGCGCATCCAGTCCGGGGTGCGCGCCTTGGGATTGATGCCGGAGATGACGCGGCCAGCGTAGCTTGGGCAACTTGCGGCGTCCTCGATCTCGACCTTGTACTGCGCATGTCCGACGACCACCGCGTTGGGAATGTTCGGGCGCTTCATCTGCAGGCCGTAGAGCGCCGAGACTTCGCGTGCCAGACCCAGCACCGACAGGCAGTCGCCACGGTTGGGTGTGAGTTCGAGGTTGAGGATATCGTCGGTGAAGCTCAGGTATTGCTCGATGGGCGTGCCGGCAGCGGCGGCGTCATCGAGTTCGAGCAGGCCCTCCGATTTTTCCGACAGCCCCAGTTCCTTGGCCGAGCACAGCATGCCGAAGGATTCGACGCCACGCAGTTTTGCCTGGCCGATTTCGGTGCCGCCGGGCAGGCGCGCGCCGACCTTGGCGCAGGGCACGTTGAGTCCGGCGCGTACATTGGCGGCGCCGCAGACGATCTGCAGCAGCAGGCCGTTTCCGGCATCCACTTCGCAGACCTGCAGCCGGTCCGCTTGTGGATGGCGCTCGGCCTTGACGATGCGACCAACGACCACGCCGCTGGGAATCTCGCCGCTCATCGGCTCGGCTTCGGACTCGAGGCCCGCCAGCGTAATCCGTGCAGCCAGATCGGTCGCGCCGACTTGCGGATTGATCCACTCGTTGAGCCAGTTATAACTGAGTTTCATGTTTCCTCTGCTGCTTTTTACGTTACCCGCTGTGCCGGTTTTGAATCGAGATTATGTTATAATTTATTATATATATAAAATATAATTAAATAATTTATAACATTATTTTTCCTGATTCAGCCCAGAGCGGGTGGCCGCTACTCGTGCTGCCAGCGTCAGCGGAATTGCTGGAGAAAACGCAGGTCGTTGTTGAAGAAATTGCGCAGATCGTCGACCTCGTAGCGCAGCATGGCAAAGCGTTCCACGCCGAGGCCAAAGGCATAACCGCTATAGCGCTCCGGGTCGATGCCCACTGCCTCGAACACTTTCGGGTGCACCATGCCGCAGCCGAGTACTTCGAGCCAGCGGCCATTCTCGTCCTTGATGTCGACTTCCGCCGAGGGTTCGGTGAACGGGAAAGAAGACGGGCGGAAACGCACCTCGGCTTCGCGCTCGAAAAAGCGGGTGAGAAAAGTCTTGAGATCGTATTGCAGGTCGGCGAATGAGACGTTTTCGCCGACGTACAGGCCTTCGATCTGGTGGAACATCGGACTGTGCGTGCGATCCGAGTCGGAGCGGTAGACGCGGCCGGGCGCGATCATGCGGATCGGCGGTTGTCCGCCCGATTTGATCAACTCGATCATCGTGCGAATCTGAACCGGACTGGTGTGCGTGCGCAGCACCCTGCCGCCATTCTGCACGTAAAAGGTGTCGTGCATGCCGCGCGCCGGATGCAGCTCCGGAATATTGAGCGCTGCGAAGTTGTGGAAGTCGTCCTCGATCTCCGGACCTTCGCGGGTCTCGAAACCGATTTCGCCGAACAAGCGCTCGATGCGCTGGATGGTGCGAGTGATCGGATGCAGGCCGCCCGGTGTTTCACCGCGGCCGGGCAGGGTGACGTCGACGTGTTCGGCGGCGAGCTGTGCGTCGAGGTCGGCGCCGGCGAGGACGGCGGCGCGCGATTCCAGCGCCTGCACCAGAGCCTGTTTGACGCTGTTGACATGTTCGCCGTGCGCCCTGCGCTCGTTGGGTGTCATGCCGGCGAGTTGTTTCAGCAGCTCAGTGATCCGGCCTTTTTTACCCAGCAGGTCCACGCGCAACTGCTCCAGCGCGCGCGTATCCGCCGCGGCGTTGATGGCGGCCAGCGACGTGCTTTGCAGTTCTTCCAGATTCGATGACATCGATTCTCGCCAAAAATAAAAAAGGGGAGGGCTGGACGCCGCTCCCCTTGGGATACTGCTGTTGCGACGGTGCTGCGATTAAGCGGCGAGCTTGGCCTTGGCCTGTTCGACGATATTCGCAAAAGCGGCCTTGTCATGCAGCGCGAGGTCGGCGAGGACCTTGCGATCCAGGGTGATGCCGGCGAGGGCAAGACCATGGATAAATCGGCTGTAGGAAATGCCCTGCTCTTCGCAGCCGGCGCCGATGCGGATGATCCACAGTGCGCGGAACTCACGCTTCTTCACGCGACGGTCGCGGAAGGCGTACTGGCCGGACTTGATGACCTGCTGCTTGGCGGAGCGGAATTGGCGCGAACGGGCACCGTAGTAGCCCTTCGCCTTCTTCAGCATCTTCTTGTGGCGCGCGTGCGCCGTTACACCACGTTTGACTCTTGCCATGTTCTATCTCCCGTTACGCGTAAGGCAGCAGCTGACGCACTTCCCGAACGTCGCTCGGGGAGATCTGCGCTTCACCGCGAAGTTGGCGGATACGCTTGGCCGACTTCTTGGTCAGGATGTGACGCTTGTGGGAATGGCTGCGCTTGAAGCCGCCCTTGCCAGTCTTGGCAAAGCGTTTCGCCGCGCTCTTCACGGTTTTCAGTTTGGGCATGAATGCCTCCATCTTCAGTGTTGCCGGTTTCACATCCCCTGCGGGAGCTGGCCGGGCCTGTCAAAACATTCGACAGGGCTTCTTTTGTTGACATCCTTGTCACAGAGCGGGCCATCCATGGCC
>JBOICJ010000131.1:0-3021 GCA_050740035.1 Stenotrophobium sp.
ACGCCTGGGTCGCCACCACCGCCACCAGCCAGCCGCCGTTGATGCTGCGGGTGAAACCGGGCTTGATCCTCGCGGTGATGGTGGCGGCAAGGAACAGGTAGGTCAGCGCCACCCAGAACAGCGCGCCGAGCAGTGCCAGCACACACGCCAATTCCGGCAGATACACCACCAGCACAAACTGGCTGCCGAGTACGCAGGTCGCCGCGGCCAGCGTTAGGAATGCGGCACCGCGCGCAGGGTCAACGAATTCTGCAACCAGTTCGTGCCGGAAGCGCAGCAGGCGCAACGCGGTCAGTGCCAGCAACACCAGCCACGCCAGCAGATTGAGGCCGAGCAGGGTCAGCGCCAGGCCGTGCATACCGTGCTGGTTGACGTCGATCGAGACGATGCCGGTGGCCATGACCAGCGCGAAGCTGCCGAGGTTGAGGTGGCGCGCGCGCTGCAGGATGAAATCGGCAATCGTCATTGCAATCTCCATGGCAATGTGGAGGATACAATCCATTGTGAACCCGCCGTGCCACCGGTCAAACACCGCCAGCCACGCAATACATGCCCTGCTTAACGACACCAACCCGCTTCTCGTTTAATCGGATGAGTTTTTAAGCGCCCAAAGCTGGCAAGTTCTGATCCATAGAAATCAATAATGAGGAGAAGAGCATGAACCAGCAACTCAAGGGCGTGGTCGCCGTCGTCACCGGCGCCTCGCGCGGCGCGGGCAAGGGCATCGCGCTGGCACTCGGCGCGGAAGGTGCCACTGTCTACGTCACCGGTCGCTCGCAGAAGGAAGGCGACGCGCCGCTGCCCGGCACCATTCACGCCACCGCCGAGGCCGTTACCCAGGCCGGCGGCAAGGGCATCGCGGTCGGTGTCGATCACAGCGATGACGCGCAGGTAAAGGCACTGTTCGAGCGCGTGAAGAAAGAACAGGGCAAGCTCGATATCCTCGTCAACAACGCCACCGTGATCCACGACGAACTGATCGTGCCCGGCCCGTTCTGGCAGAAGTCGCTGGACCTCGTCAACATCCTCGACGTCGGCCTGCGTTCCGGCTATGTCGCCAGCTATTACGCCGCACCGCTGCTGGTGGCGAACAAGCGCGGCCTTGTCGCGTTCACCTCCTCGTTCGGCGCCAGCTGCTACATGCACGGCCCCGGTTACGGCGCGCAAAAGGTCGGCGTGGACAAGTTCGCCCAGGACATGGCGGTGGACTTCAAGCCGTTCAACGTCGCCGCGTTCTCGATCTGGATGGGCATGCTCAAGACCGACCGCACCAAGCGCGTGATGGATTCGGAGCCGCAGAAGTACGCCGGTTTCTGGGATATCGCCGAAAGCCCGGAGTTCACCGGCCACCTGATCAGCGCGCTGTACCGCGACCCGAAGGTGATGGAGAAATCCGGCCAGGTGCTGATCGGCGCCGAGGCGGCGCTCGACTACGGACTCAAGGACATCGACGGCAAGCAGCCGCCCTCACATCGCCAGATGCTGGGCGGGCCCACCCAAGCACATCCGGCGATTGTGCAATAGCCATGCACGCACGGCTCGCGGCAACGCTGCTGACAGGCCTGCTGCTCGCAGGCTGCGGCACTTCGGCGACACCGGCATCAGGCAACACCACAGCGAATGCGCTGCACCGCGACGGCCGCTGGATGGTGGACTCCGCCAACCGCGTGGTGCTGCTGCATGGCACCAACGTCGTGTGGAAACTCGCACCCTACTATCCGCCGAACACCACCGCGGGCCTCACTACGGCGGATGCCGATTTCATGGTTGCCAACGGCTTCAACGTCGTGCGACTGGGCGTGTTGTTCGCGGGCGTGATGCCGGCGCAGGGCGTGATCGACAACCGCTATCTGGACCAGATCGATCGCTCGGTGCGACTGCTGGCCTCGCGCCACATCTGGGTGCTGCTGGATTTTCACCAGGACATGCTCAACGAGAAATACCAGGGCGAGGGTTTCCCGCCGTGGGCGATGGACGACGACGGTCTGCCCAACGATGCCAACTACGGTTTCCCGCTCAACGAGTTTGCCAGCGTGACGCTGAACCACGTTTTCGACAATTTCTGGGCGAACAAGAACAACATCTGGGGCTTTTACCGCGACGCCTGGATCGCCGCTGCGACACGCTGGCGCGATCAGCCTTATCTGCTGGGCTACGACATCTTCAACGAACCCTGGCCCGGCACGCAGTGGCCGACCTGTTTCGAAATCCAGTGCCTGCTGTTCGATCCGACGCTGCAGAATTTCCAGCAGTACGAACTGGCCGGCATCCGCAGCGTCGATCAAACCCACTTCGCGTTCTTCGAGCCGCAACAGTTGTTCGATTTCGGCGCACCCAGCGGCTTCGGCGCGATCAACGACCCGGCGCTGGGCCTGTCGTGGCACGCCTACTGCTCTGACGAACTGACCGGCGGCACCGGCCTGCCAGAGCTGCCCGACTGCACGATCGTCGAACCACGTACCATGAGCAACGCCGACAGCCAGATCGCAGCGATGGGCGCGACTTCGTTGATGACCGAATTCGGCGCCAGCGACAACCTTGCCGATATCGGCCGCGTCACCCAGCTCGCCGACCAGCATCTGACCGGCTGGACCTACTGGGCCTACAAGCGTTTCAACGACCCGACCGGCTCCGCCACCGAAGGACTATTCTCCGACGACGCCGACCTGACCACGCTCAAACTGCCCAAGGCCAACATCCTGATCCGGCCTTACGCGCAGGCGACCGCCGGTACGCCAACCGCCATGGCCTTCGACACCACCAGCAAGATTTTCACGCTGAGCTACACGCCGCGCGCCAGCACCGCGCCGACGCAGATCTTCGTGCCGGCGCGGCAGTATCCGAACGGCTATACGGTGAGCGTCACCGGCGGACAGGTCACATCGGCTCCTGGCGCATCGATCCTCACCATCACCAACGACCCCGGCGTTACGCAGGTGAGCGTGGAGATTCGGCCTATGGCGAGTCAGTGACCCCGGGTCGATCAAGATTTCGCCAGCTCAAGCCATATCCGTGTAAACG
>JBOICJ010000132.1:0-10925 GCA_050740035.1 Stenotrophobium sp.
AGGAACGTTGCATGTCTAATATGGTTAACGGTACCGTCAAGTGGTTCAACGACGCCAAGGGTTTCGGTTTCATCACTCCTGATGGCGGCGGCGAAGATCTCTTCGCCCACTTCAAGGAAATCCAGGGTTCGGGCTTCAAGACCCTGAAGGAAGGCCAGAAGGTCGAGTTTGAAGTGAAGCGCGGCCCCAAGGGTCTGCAGGCTTCGCTGATTCGCCCTCTGTAAGCTTTTCACCCGTTGTGAAAAACCGCGGCCTGGTGCCGCGGTTTTTTTATGCGTGCGAGTAAAAGCGTTCTGCGTGTCAGGTCACGACGGCTGCGATCGTCACCGCGACGCCGCTGAACGCGGTGTTGCCGGAGACTTCGTCCAGCGCCAGCTCGTCGGTCAAGTCGTTGATGCTGACACCCGCATGCGCCTGCGCCACGCCCAGCGCCACGCCGTCGCGCGCATGGCCCCAGCCGTGCGGCAGGCTGACCACGCCCGGCATCATTTCCTCGGTGGCCTGCAGCACCACCTCGACTTCGCCGACGCGCGAGCGCACCTGCACCAGGCTGCCGTCGGCCAGCCCGCGCGTCTGCACGTCCTGCGGGTGCATCAGCAGCAGGCAGCGTGGCTTGCCTTTGACCAGTCGCTCGGAGTTGTGCATCCAGGAATTGTTACTGCGCAGGTGACGGCGGCCGATCAGTTTCAATTCCTGCGTCGATGATTCGCGCAGCAGTTCGCGCGTGGCGCGCGGCAGGTCGGCGATCAGCTGCGGCGGTGCGCAGTGGATGCGTTTGTCTGCGGTCTGCAACCGCGCCGGCAGCAACGGTTGCAGCGGGCCGAGATCGAGGCCGTGCGGATGTTCGCGGAGCTTTTTCAGGCTCAGCGCCAGCGGATGCTTGCGCGAGGCGGAATACGGTCCGGTCTGCAGGCCCATGTCGACGATCTGGTCCGGTCGCACCGCCATGCCTGGCTTGGCGCCGAGCGCGCTGCCGATACGCCGGCCCAGTTCGGTGAAGATTTCCCAGTCGTGCTTGGTGCCCTCGGGCTTGTCGAACAGCGGCGTGTTGTAGCGCGCGACGTTGCGCACCGCGAAGACGTTGAAGATCAGATCGTAGTGATCGTGTTCCAGCGCGCAGGTCGGCGGCAGGATGATGTGGGCGTGGCGCGTGGTCTCGTTGAGATAGAAATCGACGCAGACCATGAAATCCAGCGTCGCCAGCGCCTGGTCGAGCTGGCGGCCGTTGGGCGTCGACAGCACCGGGTTGCCGGCAACGGTGATCATGGCGCGAATCTGGTCCTCGCCGGGCGTGAGGATTTCCTCGGCCAGCACCGATACTGGCAGCTCGCCGCCGAATTCCGGCAGGCCGCGTACGCGGCTTTTCCACGCGCCGTAGTGGCCGGGCTTGGAGCCGGGCGCGTCGATCAGATCCACCGCCGCGTGGGTGAACAGCGCGCCGCCGGGCCGGTCGAGATTGCCGGTGATGATGTTGATCAGCTGGATCGCCCACTGGCACAGCGTGCCGTGAGCCTGGGTGGAGACGCCGACGCGGCCGTAGCAGACCGCGCTTCCCGCCGCGGCGAATTCGCGCGCGATGCGGCGGATGTCGGCGGCGGCGATGCCGGTGGCGGCGGCGGCGCGCTCGGCGGTGAACGGCGCGATGGCGCTGCGTACCGCATTCAGCCCGTCGGCGATTTTTTCCAGCGCGCCGGGTTTGACGAGGTTCTCCTCGAACAGCGTATTGAGCAGCGCCAGCAGCAGCGCGGCATCGCTGCCGGGCTGGATGAAATGATGCTCGTCGGCGACCGCCGCGGTTTCCGAGCGGCGCGGATCGATCACCACCATCCTGCCGCCGCGCGCCTGCAGCGCTTTGAGCCGTCCGCGGAAATTCGGCACGGTCATGATGCTGCCGTTGGACGCCATCGGGTTGGCGCCAAGCACCAGGAAATACTGTGTGCGATCGATGTCGGGGATCGGCACCAGCAGCTGGTGGCCGTACATCCAGTAAGCGACCAACTGGTGCGGCAGTTGATCGACCGAGGTCGCGGAAAAACGGCTGCGCGTCTTCAGCGGTCCGAGCAGGTGCTGCGCGTGCGTCAGGCTGCCGTAGTTGTGCACGGTCGGATTGCCGAGATAGGCGCCGATACTGTTGGCGCCGTGTTGCGCGCGTATCGTCAGCAGTCGTGTACTGACTTCGTCGAAGGCTTCATCCCAGTCGATCTCCTGCCAGCCGTTCGCGGTGCGCTTGATCGGTCGTCGCAGCCGATCCTGGTCTTCGTAAAGATCCTTGAGCGCGACCGCCTTGGGGCAGATGTGACCTTGTGAAAACGGGTCGTCGTCGTCGCCGCGGATCGACAGAATGCGTGAGCCTTCGACCTTGAACTCGAGGCCGCAGATCGCCTCGCACAGGTTGCAGGCGCCGTAGTGAGTCCGCATCTCGCCCATGCCGCCGTTCTCCCTATTTCGATCCGGATTTCTTGTCGTCCTTCGGTGGCGCGCCCGGCTTGTAGTCGCCGATGATGCTTTTCGCCGGGCAAATCCTGAACACCGGGCATTTCTTGCAGCCGACCGCCAAAGCTACTGGACAGAGCGTCATGGTCTTCCCCTCCTGGTAACGGCGCCGGAAAGCGCCGCTCCATCCTACGCCGCGCAGTTGCGCCGTCAATCGCAGCGGCCGGATGTTCGATGCCGCCGCGATTCCTTAGACTGCCGCAGGTCCGTTTCTCACCAGGGTTGAAAATGCCGCAAAAATACCTGCGATGGCTGCGCTGGATCGCGTTGTTCGACCTGGCTCAGGTTCCGAACAGTGTCGGTTTCTGGCGGAAATGTACTGTTAGTGATGGATCAAATGTACAAAGCCATACGCAAGGACCTTGGAAATAGTAACTTTGGATTGAAGGTTGGTGACTAATTAGGATAGGCCTTAAAGATCCTAACGAGTTGAAGTTATAGCGTCGGGCTGTAGGCTGGGATGGAGCGCAGTGAATCCCAGCGATCTGCTTGGGTTTCGTTTCACTTCAACCCCAACCTACGCTTAAGTGATCTCTAAAAAATCAACAGCAGGAGTGATGACCATGATGCTCGACTGGAACGACTACCAAAAGCAGCTTGCCGCCACCATCGGACAGATCGGCAAGATCAGCCCGGACACGGTGCGCGGATACCAGGAGATCAGCCAGGCCGGCAGTAAGACCGGCAAGCTCGATGCCAAGACCCGCGAACTGATCGCGCTGGCGGTGGCGGTGACGCGGCAGTGCGACGGCTGCATCACCGTGCATACGGACGCAGCGGTCAAGCATGGTGCCACGCGCGAGGAAATCGTCGAGGCGCTGGGCGTCGCCATCGCGGTGAATGCTGGCGCGGCGCTGGTGTATTCGTCGCGGGCCATGGACGCCTATGCCGCCAAGACGGCATGAACGTCAGACCGGCTTACGCCAGGCTCACCTTGGTGCTGCTGTGGATTGCCGCGATCGGCATCGTGCTGTATTGGACGTGTTACTTCACCGGCGGCGAGGTGCAGGCCAGCGGCGCAGACTGCTACCGCGCGTTCGAGCGCAATTTCCCGTTGCCGGACGGCTTCGTCGCGCTGTGCGCCGTGCTGTGCGCGCTGAGCCTGCGTCGCGGCGACGAACGCTGCCTGCTGTGGGGCCTGCTTACCGCCGGCGGATTTTTCTTCCTCGGCTTCATCGACATCGCCTACAACCTGTGGAACGGCATGTACGAGATTTTCAGCGCGGCGATGGCCGCCGAGATCGTCATCAATCTGTTTAGTCTCGGCTTTGCGTTATGGCTCAGCGTGTTTTTCTGGCGCAACCGGCGAAGCTGGCTGCGCTGATTCGGCGATGGCCTTACTTGGGTTTGAGCAGGGTGCCGGTGCAAGTCTCAGCGCCACAGCGGCAGGCCCAGATCTGTTTCATCCGTGCGGTGTGGCGTTCTTCGAGGCGGATGCCGTAGTCGTAGGTGAGTTCTTCACCTGCAAGGATTTCGCGCAGGGTTTCAATGACCACGCGGTCGCGCACGGGGTCGCCGCTGTCATCTTCAATCAGCCAGGCCTGGCAGTTGGGCGCGCAGCTGTGATTGATCCAGCGCGCGTCGTTGCCGCCCTGTGCGCCGTCGATGACGTAATGCTCGTTGAGCGTGAATAGAAAAGTATGGCCGCCGTCGGCGCCATCGGTATAGAGCTGGTCGGCCTCGTCGTGGCGCAGCAGGCGACCACGATATTCGATGACCTCGATGCTGGCCTGCAGCTTGCGCGCGGCAAATACGCCCTTGCCGTGGATCGGAGAATTGCGCATTGAAATCATGGGCGACGCACGACCAATGGCGGAAACAAGATCGCGTAACCCTCGATAAAGGCCCAGTGCTTGCATCGGCTTGTTACTTGAATATCCAGTACAGCAGGGCGGCAAACAGGAGATATTTGATTGTGTAGTAGGCAATGGTGTTTTTTTGCTTCATCCACTTGCCGAGGCGGCGGATGCTGTAGATGTAGGCGAACAGGTGGTTGAGTACGCCGAGCTTTTCGCCCGGCACGTTGCGTGATGCGGCAGCCGAGACCACGACGCGTGCGAACACGCGATTGATCGCGCGCATGATCGGACCCTTGAGCGGGCGCTCGATATCGGCGAACAAGATGATGCGATTCATGTCGCTCTTGTTTTCGGCCCAGTGGATGTAGGTCTCGTCGAACATCACCGCCTCGCCGTCGCGCCAGGAATGCATGTGGCCATCGACGAAGATGCGGCAGTCGTCGCTATTGGGCGTTACCAGTCCGAGGTGGTAGCGCAGCGAGCCGGCGAATGGGTCGCGATGCGGGCCGAGTTCGCAGCCGGCGTTGAGCACCGCGAACATCGCCGCCTTCACCGTTGGCGTGCGCTTGAGCAGTTCCACCGTCTTCGGGCATTGCTGTAATGCCGACGGCAGGTAGTTGCCGTACCACTTCAGGTAGAAACGCGTCCAGCCCTTGCGGAAGAACGAGTTGAAGCCGAGATCGTTGGTGCCGTCGGCGGGGCGGATCATGCCTTGGCCGTACAGCGCCTGCGCCTCGTCGCGGATGGTCTGCCAGTTGTCACCGAGCAGCTTAAGGTCCGGGAATTGCGTCACGTCCTGCATCGGCGTATTGGGCACGGCCGAGCGCCAGTAGACGAACATGTTATACGGCGCCATCACGGTCGAATGGTCCAGCAGCTGACGCTGAAAACGATGGCGGACCTTGCCGCGGAAATGCACGTAAGTGCCGCCCAGCAGAAACATCATCGCCACTGCAATCTTTATCGCCAGTCCCGCTGTAATCACGTGCGTTCTCGCTGCCCTAAACGGTTGATTTTCCCGTAACTCCCGGTAGGTCGTCCAGTAGGCGCGTTTATTAGAAGATGCCCACGGCCAGTCCTGCGGCCAGCGTCAGCCCCAGATCGCGGCACTGTGCCCGTGATTCCGGATCGAGCTCGCCCTTGACGATCAGGGCTTCGGCGACCTTGCTCCAGCCATAGCCGATGGCGATACGCTCGATGGCGTGCACCGCGCCGCTGCCGTCGTTCTCGGCGCTGACCATCACCGCGTACGGCAGGCAGGTGACCTTGCCTTGCGCCGGATAATAGGTACGGTCGAGAAAATCCTTGACCGCGCCGGACATGTAGCCGAAGTTTTCCGGCGTGGCGATCAGCAGCGCTTCGGCCCACAGCAGGTCGTCGAGTCCGGCCGACAAGGCGCGTAGGCAACGGACTTCGACCGTGTCGGAAAATTCCCCGGCGATCGCCGTGCGCGCTTCCTGTAGCATGGCCTCGGTGTGCCCGGTTTGGCTGCTATAGATCAGCAACAGGTGTTTCATGCCGTCAGTGTAGTGCGGATGCCGATGATGTTCAGCCTGGGTTCAGGCGTTGTCGTGCAGCATGAGCGTGCGCATCAAGGTGTGCTGAAACATCTCGCGATTATTGCAATCGCCAATCCCGCAGGCTCTCCCGAGCCATTTCTTTCCGGCGAAATATTTCGCACGTAATCAATTCCTACAGCAAGGAGCATCGCCCATGAAACCCATGCGTTTGCATCGCTATCTGTTGCCGCTCGCCGCGTTGTCGCTGCTGCCGACGGTCGCTTCGGCATTCGACTATAACTACCTCGAAGGCGGATATCTCTATCGCAATAACGACCAGGTCGATGAGAGTGGATTCCGCATCGCCGGCTCGGTGAATGTCGTGCCGAACCTGGCGGTGATCGCCGGCTATGGCGACACCGGCAACTACGACCGCATCAATGCCGGCGCCCTGTTCCACACGCCGATCAACTCCACGCTGGACCTGGTGGCCGGTGCGACCGTCGAACATGCCAGCTTCCATCACGACGACGATACCGGCATCGGCTTGCGCGGTGGCGTGCGCTGGCAGGCGCTGCCCGCGCTGGAGATCGATCCCGAACTACGCTACGTCGATGTCTTTGGCGGCATGACTTCCGCGCGCGTCGGCGCGCTGTATCGCATCAACCCGGCGCTGTATGTGCAGGGCGCGGTGCAGGCCGGCGATGAAGACCGTGCCGAGGTTGGACTGCGGTATGCATTCTGATCGGAGCGAGCGAACGTAGTTTTGTCATGGAACGGCTGCTTTATGCAGCCGTTTTCATGAGTGTTGCTAAACTCAACGCTGAAGAAACGAACTGAGAAAACCATGAGTGGATTGCCGCAGGTGCAGAATGTGCTGCTGCCGGGCGCGGTGCCGGCGTGTCATGCACGGCCGGATGCAGGGCAGCCGGTGCGGGGCGCCGTGGTGGTGTTGATGGAGGCCTACGGCCTGACGCCGCATATCCGTGGCATCTGTGCGCGTCTGGCGCAGGCGGGTTACGTCAGCGTCGCGCCGGATTTTCATCGCGGAAAAATTTATTCCTACGATGATCGTCCGGCGATCCTGAAACTGCTGGGCGGCCTCGATGACGAAGCCCTGATGCGGGATGTCGATGCGGCGCTGGATTTCATCCGGGCGCAGGACGGCGTCACTGCCGATCGCATCGCAGTACTGGGCTACTGCATGGGCGGACGGCTCGCGTTTATCGCCGGCAGTCGCCACGCGGAACGGTTGCGTGCGGTCGTGTCGTTTTACGGCGGCGGCATCGCGCCGGAAGGCGAGGATCGTTTTGGACGTCGCGTGCCGCTGCTGGATGCCGGAAAAATATGCGCGCCGCTATTGCTGGTCTACGGTGCCGACGACGCCGGGATTGCGGCGGCGGAACATGCGCGCGTGGCCGCGAAACTGTCGGAACTAAAGAAGCGTTATGCGTTGAGCGTCTATCCCGGCGCGGCCCACGGCTTCTGCTGCGAGGACCGTGCGGCGTATGCGCCGCGGGCGGCGGCGCAATCATTTGCCGAGATGACGGATTTTCTGGCGCGGAGCATGCCCCTGGGCTGAAGGCGGCGCAGGTTTCAGATCCCCATCGAACTGAGCGCCGAGACGATGCGGTTCAGGGTCATCGCCAGCTTTGGATGCTCGACTTCAAACTGCGTCAGGGTGCCGGCCAGGCTTGCATCGTCGGCGGGGTTGAGTGCTGCCGGTTCGCTGGAATTCTCCAGCTGACGCTCGATTGCGGAAATCAGCTGGTTGATGCGCGCACGGGAATTTTCATCGCGGAAACTGAGGCGCTGGACGTCACCGCGCAACTGCTCCAGGGTTTCGCGCAGTTCTTGCTTGTTCATCGGAGTGCGCTCCCGTCATAAGTTGAAAGCGGACTCGCCGGCATGTCTAAAAAAGGATGCCGGCGAGCCCGTGGTACGCAGCGGCAGTCTCAACGCCTGCGCTTGACCGCTGTTTTTTTCTTGGCGGTTTTCTTCGCCGCGGGTTTGCGCGCAGCGGATTTTTTCTTCGCCGGTTTTCTGGCCGCGGACTTTGGCGCGCTGCTCTTGAGTTTGTCGAGCAGCGTGTCGACGACCCTGGCCACTGGCGTGCCCTTCACCGAAGAGCGGAAGGCATTGACGCGGCTTTCATGCGACATCACCCAGCCTAGCGCTGCGTCTGCGGCTCTTACGCGCAGTCCGGCGATCTGCTTTTTTCGTCTTGCGGCTTCTGCCTTGACACGCTTCTGGACTTTTTTCAGTTCCGATTCGATTCGGGCGCGAGTGGTCATGTACGGTTCCTCAGTGACGAGTGAGGTTTGAGCATAGCACTAAGAATCCCGCGCCGGCATCGAAAACATGCGCATCGATTTTTCAGCGATCGATCACCACTGGCCGGTGTTCGGCATGCTCCGCCACGGTTCCTGCGGCGGCAGCGCATCGCCGGACTGCAGGAGTTCGACGGAGATGCCGTCGGGCGAACGCACGAACGCCATGTGCCCGTCGCGTGGCGGACGGTTGATGGCGACGCCGCGATCCATCAGGTGCCGGCACAGCGCGTAGATGTCGT
Source organism: Stenotrophobium sp. (assembly GCA_050740035.1). Taxonomy (GTDB): domain Bacteria; phylum Pseudomonadota; class Gammaproteobacteria; order Nevskiales; family Nevskiaceae; genus Stenotrophobium. Next base: position 8,364 of record JBOICJ010000132.1, read on the forward strand.
CGACGCGATAGGCGAGGTGGCCGAAGTTGCGGCCGCCGCCGAGGGGCTCCGTGTCCCAGTTGTGGGTGAGTTCGACCTGCGCGTTTTCGTCGCCGGGCGCGGCGAGAAACACCAGCGTGAAGCGTCCCTGCGGGTGATCGGTGCGCCGCAATTCGCGCAGGCCCAGGCCGGCGCAGTAGAAATCGAGCGCGGCGTCGAGATCGCCGACGCGCACCATGGTGTGCAGATATTTCATGCGCTCGGGGACACTAATATTTCAGTGTGGCGTTGGCGGCGGCGACGGCGAAGCTGCTGTTGTCGTCGTATTCCAGCGACAGCGAGCCGCCGGTTTCGAGGCCGCTCGGCGGGTTGTACTCGGCCAGGCCGGTGAGCGTGGCGCTGGTGCAGTTGTTCTTGATCGTCAGTTCGTAGGCGTTGTTGCCCGACGGCATCGAAATCTGGCCGGTGTAGGTGCAACCCTGATCGTCGGCGCCGGTGAAGGTGTAAGGCTCGCCGGCGACGCTGGTGAGCTGGGTGGTGCCGGAGAAATCGAAAGTGACGTTGGTGGTCACCGTGCTGGCGCCGCTAGTCGTGGTGTAACTGAACTTCACTGTCGGCGCCAGGCCGGTGGTTTTGGATGGGCCGACCAGCGTTGCCAGCGGCAGGGCGTTGTTCTCATAGGCGGTCGAGTTGTAGTCGAGCGTGAACGCCAGGCCGGTGGTGCCGGAGACGTTGAGCGTGCCGTAGATCTTGTCGCGGGTGGTGCTGTGCACGCCGATGCCGCTGGCGGCTTTGCCGACGACAGTACCGCTGAGTGTGCCGCTGCTGCTGGTGGTGCTGTTGCTGACGCCGAAGCCGGAGCTGGCGAACGCGGTGTAACTGCTGGTGAAGTTGCCGTCGTTGTCGGGTTTCGGCACGGTGAACCGGTAGATCGCCGGACTGGTCGTGTCGATGATCAGACCGTGGCCATTGCTGTCGATCACTGCGGCGATCATGTCGGTGCCGCCGCCGGCGGTGGCGATCGTGCCGCTATAGATGCCGTCCGCGGACGGAATTTTTTCATCGCTGTGCAGGAAACAGCCGGACAGCGGCAGGGCCAGCAGGATGGAGAATATCGTGTAACGCATGGGTGCTCCGGCAATCTTCTGGTCACAGCTTAGTGCGTGAACATGGGTGCGTGAAAGATTTTTACGTTTCTTGAGTGTGAACGACGGCGGGTATTCCAGGTTGGCGGTAGCGGAAACAGGCACCCGCTCGGGTTGTTTGTCGTAGGAATAATGTTTTAATTTATTAACTATTATAATTAATTATATATAAAATATAACATGTATTTTCTTCTTGAAGAGCACAGCGGGTGGTGCGAATTGGCGTCGGGAAGCCCATTGTTCATTCATTGGCATTTCGCCGCAGCGTCTTGAGGCGCCCGCGCCGGGTCTTGTCGTCGACACGTCGCGTCTTGGCGGCGCGCGGGGTGCGGGTGGCTTTGCGCGGCGCCTGCACGATGACGGCCTGGCGAATCAGCGCCGCCAATCTTTGCAGGGCGTCGTCGCGGTTGGCATCGAGACTGCGATGGCGTTGCGCCTTGATGACGATGATGCCGTCGCGGCTGATGCGCCGGTCGGGCAGGTCGCGCAGGCGCTGTTGACACTCGGGTGTCAGCGACGAGGCGCGGATGTCGAAGCGCAGATGCGCGGCAGTCGAGGTCTTGTGCAGATTCTGGCCGCCAGCGCCTTGCGCGCGAATCGCGCTGAGCTCGATTTCGCTCAGGTCGATGGCCAGTCCGGGAATGATTTGCAGCATGCGTGGATGCGCCAGGCGCGACGGTTTTGCGGAATACTACGCTCCCGCCCGCACCAAGGCGCGACGCCGACAGGGATTGCGATGAGTGAACAACGTTTTATCGATATTGAAACCAAGCTGGCCTATCAGGAGGACACCGTGCGCGTACTCAACGAGGTGGTGACGCGGCAGCAGCAACAGATCGAGGCGCTGCGGCAGACCTGTCGCCAGCTGGCGGAGCGCATCGCCCGCGGCAACGAGACCGTGTTCAAGGGCACGCCTGCCGATGAAGTGCCGCCACACTACTGATTGCCCCGGCGCGAAGCGTCATTCCCGTCCTGCTCCAAGATTACGGCGCAGGGCAGCGCATCAGGCATACACTGCGAGCCGTTATGACTAATTCCAGAATTATCGGGACCGGCAGTTATCTGCCCGAGCGGATCGTGACCAACCGCGACCTGAGTTTGACCATCGACACCTCCGACGAATGGATCGTGTCGCGCACCGGCATCGAGGCGCGGCACGTCGCCGCCGACGGCGAGATGACCAGCGACCTGGCCTTGCACGCCGCGCGCAACGCGATGGCCGCCGCGCAGGTCACGGCGGACGACATCGACCTCATCATCGTCGCCACCACCACGCCGGACATGATTTTCCCGTCCACCGCCTGCCTGCTCCAGGCCAAGCTGGGCGTGAAACAGGGCGCAGCCTTCGACGTGCAGGCGGTATGCACCGGCTTCATGTACGCGCTGGCGACCGCAGACCTGTACGTGAAAAGCGGCCAATACCGCTGCGCGCTGGTGG
>JBOICJ010000133.1:0-14992 GCA_050740035.1 Stenotrophobium sp.
GATCCTGCATCTGCTGCGCGAAGCCAGCCTTGATCAGGCGCTGGCCAGTCACCCAGACCCGGAAGGCATCCCTGCACGCAACATCCAGCGTATGGAAAAGCTGGGCGAGGTCGAAGTCCGCGCCCTCTTTCCCTACCTGCATCCAGGCCGTCATCCGACCGACTAATCCGCCGCGTAACCCGGATGAAGCGAAAAGAAATCCTGGGGGAAGTCATCTGCAAGCCCCCGGATTGCACTACGTTTCATCCGGGCTACTGCCGATCAGTTCGGATCATCGTCCAGGTGATCGAACAACTCCGGCTGCGCCCTCGCATCCGCCGGCTCCCCGAAGTTGCTCAAACCCACACCGACCAGCCGATAGCGCGTCGCCGCATCCAGTTCGACGCGGTCGCGCAAGCCAAGCGCAATGCGGGTCAATTCTTCGCAAGAAGACGGCGGCCGCTCCGGCGTATGGCTGCGCGTGATGATGCGGAAATCCTGCGTCTTCAGTTTCAGCACCACCGTCCTTGCGGTTCGCGAGGTCTTGCGCGATGCCGTCCAGGTTTTTGCGGCAAGCCGGCGCAGCATCGGCTCGATTTCCGACAGCGGCACATCCTGCTCGAAGGTGTCTTCGGCGGACACCGACTGCACCGGCCGATCCGGCACCACCGGATGCTCATCGATGCCGCGGGCCAGCTCGTGCAGGCGCCGGCCATAGCGCCCGAAGTGGCGCTCCAGCGTCAACAGTCCGCAATCGCGCAATTGCCCGACCGTCTGCACGTCCAGCGCCCGCAATTTTGCGTTCATCACCTTGCCGACACCGGGAATGCGCTGCACCGGCAGCGGCGTCAGGAAGGCCTCGACCTCATGCGGGCGAATCACGAACTGGCCATCGGGCTTGCGCCAGTCGGAGGCGATCTTGGCCAGAAACTTGTTCGGCGCGATACCCGCCGACGCGGTGAGATTCAACTCCTCGTGAATCTGGTCGCGAATCACCTGCGCCACCTCCGTCGCCGACGACAAACCGGTCTTGTTGACGGTGACATCCAGATAAGCCTCATCCAGCGACAACGGCTCCACCAGATCGGTATGCCGCAGGAAGATTTCGCGCGCCTTGCGCGAGGCTGTGCGATAGCGCGTGAAATCCGGCGGTACGAACACGGCATCCGGGCACAGGCGTTCGGCGCGCACCGCCGGCATCGCCGAACGCACGCCGAACTTGCGCGCCTCGTAAGACGCCGCGCACACCACCGAGCGCGCACCGCGCCACGCCACTACTACCGGCCGGTCGCGCAGCGTGGCGTCGTCGCGCTGCTCGACGGACGCGTAGAACGCATCCATGTCTATGTGAACGATTTTGCGCACGGTTGGATTGTAGAGCGGAGCCGCGGCGCCAACCTGGGACCACCGGTTCAGCGTCGCGAGGGCTGGGGCATTGAAGGTGTCGCTGCCTCAGCCGAAGGGGATAGGACAGGTCAGGGGGAGAGAACCGTCCTTAAGATCGGGCATCAGGGGGAGGATGACCGGATCAGGCTGAAGCAGCGACGGGAGCCATGGTGCCAAAGCCAGATGAACCTTCGCTGAACTTCCAGTAAGCATTTACTTACTAGAAAAATCTTGCGTCATGCCGACCTAACCAAAAACCACCATGCTCTGCCGGCTGAGTGCCACGGCCTCGCCACCCGGCCCCCAGACCATGCCGGTCTGGCTGGTATAGCCGTCATGTGCTGCGGTGAGTTTCGCATCCATGCGCCAGCCCTGCAACGGCAGATCGTCGAAACGGTCGCGCAGGAATTCGATCATCCAGGTCAGCGAACTGCCGGACGTGGGCGCCTTGAGCAGCGACAGCGCGACCGGTGGAATCACGTCGGCAATCGCCAGCACATGCTCGTCGGTGGCGGGAGCGTCATCGTGCATGCCGATCCCGATGACGTTTTCCGGAAGCTGCGAGCCGCTGAACGGCGGGCCGCCGCGCAACCAGCGAACATCGAAATGCTGAAGGAAGCTGGGCGTGAGGCCGGGCACAAACCGGAAATGCAGCTGCTGTCCGCAAGACACCTCCGGGCGCTTCGGAACGATCTGGATCTTCGACGGCCGGCTGCTGCCAAATACGCCAATCACCAGGCACAGCACCTGTCCTTGGTGGTGCAAGGTCGCCTGCACGTGGATCGCACTCTTGCCGGTACGCAGCACCTGCGCCCGAATCTCCACACTGCCCGCTCCGACCGGCGCGATGAACGTGGTCTGCAAGGTGCGCAGCGGCATGTCCTGCGGTACCAGGCTGCGCATGGCGCGCAGCGCCAGCGCCGACTGCAACCCGCCGAAGGCGCTGCATCCTTGCAGCCAATCGGCATCGATAGCCGCGGTGAAACCGGTTGTCGTGGCGGTCATGCCGTCCAGCATTTGCGAAAAGCGCATAGCTCACCAAAGTTCCGAATAAGTTCGATAATAGGCCACAGGCCTTGCGGGTATTGTGGCAGTTTGCCGCAGCGACGACCGTCGGGCACCAGGCTGCACCCGTCGAATCCCGAATTTCACAAGGAGATTGCCATGTCCCTGTTACGCACACTGCTGATCGGCCTCTCGATGCTGCTGGCGCAGGCCGCACTGGCCGGAGAGCCGGTGATCGTGATGCACGATCCCGCGCCGGCACGATCGGATTCCAGCACCCTGAACATCCAGAACAACCACGGCTCGCACTGCGAAGCCGCCAACGTCGGCAGTTGCGGCAGCTGCGCGGTGACCTGTGCCGTCGGCACCGCGGCGATGTGCCGGCCGGGTAAATCGGTGGGCCACGATGCCGACGCCTCCTGCGTGCGCGACCCGGTCTGCCAGTGCAAATAGAAAATACCGCTCAACCATTTTTTTGAAGGCGACATGAACATCGAAACGCTTGCCATCCACAGCGGCCGCCGCACGGACGGCGACACCGGCGCGATCGTGCCGCCGCTGCACCTGTCCACCACTTTTGAACGCGCCGCCGACGGCAGCTATCCGCACGGCCACGTCTACGGCCGCGTCAGCAATCCCAACCGGCAGGCCCTCGAAACCTGTCTGGCCGCGCTGGAAAACGGCGACGCGGCCGCGGCGTTTCCTTCGGGCTCGGCGGCACTGATGGCGATCCTGCAAGCGCTGTCGCCGGGCGATCATGTGTTGATCCCGCAGGATATTTACTGGGGCACGGTGGTGATCCTGCGCGACCTGTTCGTGCGCTGGGGATTGCACTACGACACCGTCGATCAGACCGATCTGGACGCGGTCAGGCGCGCACTGAAACCCAGCACGCGGCTGCTCTGGGTCGAGTCGCCGTCCAATCCGCTGATGAAGATCGTCGACCTGCGCGGCATCGCCGCACTGGCCCACGCTGCCGGCGTCAGTTGCGTAGTCGACAACACGTTTGCCACGCCGGTGCTGCAACAGCCCCTGGCGCTGGCCGCAGACCTGGTGATGCACTCGACCACCAAGTTCCTTGGCGGCCACAGCGACATCATCGGCGGCGCGGTCATCGCCAGAGAGCACAGCGACCTGTTCGCCCGCATCCGCGATTTCCAGACCAAGGGCGGCGCCATTCCCGCACCGTTCGACTGCTGGCTGCTGCTGCGCTCGATCAGCACCCTGCCGTTGCGCGTGCGCGCGCAATCGGCCAACGCCTTGCGGGTTGCGCAATTTCTGGCCGCGCATCCGAAAGTCGAGGCCGTGCACTACCCGGGCCTCGACAGCCATCCGCAACACGCACTGGCGATGCGGCAGATGCGCAGCGGCGGCGCGATGCTGTCGGTGCAGATCCGCGGTGGCCGCGATGCCGCGATGGCGGTGCCTGCAGGCGTCAGATTATTCACTCGCGCTACCAGTCTCGGCGGCATCGAAAGCCTGATCGAACATCGCGCCTCGGTCGAAGGTCCGGGCACCCGCACACCGGACAACCTGTTGCGCCTTTCGATCGGACTTGAACACGCCGACGACCTGATCGCCGATCTGCAACAGGCGATGAATTGATTTCGCTATCCTTGCGCCCTCGTGGGCGCACCACCCCCTGAATTCTTGAATTGGAGCCGCTGATGTCGAGTCATTTTCGTGCCGCTGATCCCGATGGCCTGCTGGAGTATTCGGTGGTCTTTACCGATCGCGTGGTCAATCACATGTCGACGCTGTTCCAGCAGGCGATGCGCGATATCTCAACAGACCTCAAGCAGACCTATAACGCCGATGCCATCGCCGTCGTGCCGGGTGGCGGTTCCTTCGGCATGGAGTCCATCGCGCGTCAGCTCGCCACCGGCAAGAAGTGCCTGGTCATCCGCAACGGATTTTTCAGCTATCGCTGGTCGCAGATTTTCGAGATGGGCAGCATCCCGTCGAGCGTCACCGTGCTGTCGGCGCAGGCTGTCGCCAGCGGCGAGCAGCAACCGTTCGCGCCGCCGGCCATCGAAGACGTCGAGGCCTGCATCCGCCGCGAAAAACCGGACATGATTTTCGCGCCGCACGTCGAAACCGCCTCCGGGCTGATCCTGCCGGACGACTATCTGCAACGCGTCGCGGCGGCCGTCCACGCCCACGGCGGCCTGTTCGTGCTGGACTGCATCGCCTCCGGCACGATCTGGGTCGACATGAAGAAATGCGGCGTCGATGTGCTGCTGACAGCGCCGCAGAAAGGCTGGAGCTCGACGCCCTGTGCCGCGCTGATCCTGCTCGGCAATACGGCGCGGCAACGCATCGAACAGAGCCAGAGCAGCAGCCTCGCCCTGGATCTGAAGAAATGGCTACAGATCATGCAGGCCTACGAAAACGGCGGCCACGCCTATCACGCCACGGTGCCCACCACCGGCTTGCTGCAACTGCGCGACGCCATCAAGGAAACCCTGGCCTGCGGACTGGAGCCGATGCGCGCCGCGCAGTGGGCGCTGGGCCGCGAGGTTCGCGCGATGCTGGCCCAGCATGGCTATCCCAGCGTCGCCGCTGCGGGTTACGAGGCGCCGGGCGTGGTCGTGTCGTATACCGACGATCCGGACATCAGCAGCGTAAAGAAATTCGGCGCAAACGGCGTGCAGGCCGCGGCCGGTGTGCCGCTGATGTGCGGCGAACCGGGCACGTTCCGCACGTTCCGCCTCGGCCTGTTTGGTCTGGATAAATTGAACGACGTCGCCGGAACCGTCCAGCGCCTGCGGACGGTACTCGAAAAAATCAGGGCCTGAGTGAGCCGGATATCGGGCATGAAAATCCTGCGCACTCCCCGATCAACGCCTCAACGACCTGCCGGGTTATCCGTTCGCCCCGCATGACCTCGACGAAGGTCCGCGCCGGTGCGCCGATCCCGCTACCGCATGGCGAAGCCGGACTGGAGCGCCCCGTCAGGCCGCCCCGGTCCTGGCCATGAATTCCCGCCGCACGCTTTGCTCCGCCAGTTGGGCGGCTTCGTCCGGCGTCTTGTCGCGCGTCTCGATTGCCGGCAACACGGTCCAGTCGATGCGGCTGCCCAGCGACATGCGGAAAGTCCGCCGTTGGTTCAGTTTCCAGGTGTTGTGGATGTAAATCGGCACCACCAGCGCGCTCGGCGATTTCTTGATCAGGATCTTGATGCCGGCCGCGGCAAACGGACGCATCTCGCCGGTGAGCGAGCGCGTACCCTCCGGAAATATCACCGCTGAAGCGCAGGTGTCTTCAATCAATTTTCCGAGCCGGCCGATTTCCCTCAGAGACTGCCGCGCATCGTCGCGATCGATCAACGCCGCGCCGCTGTGGCGCAGATTGTACGAGACGCTGGGGATGCCCTTGCCGAGCTCGATCTTGGAAACGAACTTGGGCGAGTAACGGCGCAGATACCAGCCGATGCCGACCACATCAATCTTGTTCTGGTGGTTGGCGACAAAGATGATCGGGCGTCCCTGCGACAGCGGTTCGGCAAAACGCACGCTGCTGCGCGTGCCCAGTATCCAAAGGGCGTGCATCAGGCAGAAATTCATCAGATCGACGGAACGCTGATGCGGGCGCGCACCAAAGACGCAGCGGGCGATGACCTGCACGACATGGAAAATCAGCAGCAGCAACAGCCACGTCAGCAGGAAGATCGCCGTCAAAATGGTGCCGAATATCTTGTTCAACGATGGCGCGACCAGCGGCAGCGAGTGCGTAATTGAAGCTTCAGAGTGTACTCCGTAAGCGCGGACGGACTGCATGCCGGGCAATCAGCCCCGTCGCGCTTAATCCGCCGCTGCCGCCGCGACCCTGCCCCGCTGGCGCGCTTCGGCTTCGCGCCGCGCTTCTTCGATCTGATCGAGCACCGCGTCGACATCAGCCCGGGCCGGATCGCGGCTATAACGCCCGCTGAGCGCCGTTTCCGCCGTCAGCTCGCCCGCCTGGTAGAGCTGCCAGATTTCATGCGCATAATCGGTCTCGAGCAACTCGGGCACGATCCGGCCAAAGCTCGCACGCATGTTGTTGACGTCACGCTCCAGCATGCGGAACGCGTTGTTGTTGCTTGCAGCATTCACCGCCTGCGGCAGATCAATGATGACCGGACCGCCGGCATCCACCAGCACGTTGTATTCGGAAAGATCGCCATGTATCAGCCCGGCGCAAAGCATCAGAACGATCTGGGTCATCATGAACGCGTGCCACTGGCGCGCCTGCGCTGAGGTCATATCAATTTCATTCAGTCGCGGCGCAGGGTTGCCGTGCTCGTCCAGCACCAGTTCCATCAGCAACACCCCGGCGAACACACCGTAGGGTTGCGGTACACGCACGCCGGCGCCTGACAGACGATAGAGCGCGTCAACCTCGGCGTTCTTCCACTCTTCTTCCTGCACCTTGCGCCCGCGGCGACTGCGGTTGCCCATCGCGCGCGCATCGCGGCTGCCGCGCGCCTTGCGGCCTTCCTGGTATTCGGCGAGCTTGTGGAAGCCTCGGTGCTCGGCGTCCTTGTAGACCTTGGCGCAACGGGCATGGCCGCCGCAGGTCACGATGAAGACCGCCGCTTCCTTGCCGCTCTTGAGCTGCCGCACGACCTCGTCGATCATTCCCTCGTCAACCAGCGGTTGCAGGCCCTTGGGGATTTTCATCGTGCTTGAGACCCAATAAAGCCGCTATCGCTTCTTGGCCTTCTCAGCCTTGGCTGCACGCTTCTGCAAAAGATTCAGCGCGGGCTTTTTCTTGGTGTCCTTCTTGCGATCCATACCCTTGCTCATGCCGCATCCTCCGATTTGGCTTCCGGAGATTCCGCCGCGCCAGTGCGGGCCAGTTTCTTCTGGCGTTTTTCTTCCTGCTTCTTGTCTTTCTTCAGTTCCCGCTGCCGCTTGTCGAACTGGTAATTGGGCTTGGCCATTGGGCGCTCCGCTGTTTCAGGCGCCCAGTTTAGAGGGTATTGACCCATCCGTCCGGATAATTTCCGCGGCCATGCGCTGACCCCAGCGCCAAGCCACTCTGGCACTGCCGTCATTGGCTTGCGGGGCCGATCGCTTATTCTGCCCTTCATCATCCATCCGGATTCCGTCGCATGAACACACTGCACTTGCGCAAACTGCTGCTGGGGCTGTGCCTGCTGTTCACGGCGTGTTCGCCATCGAAGGCGACGCAGGCCAACTACGACAAGGTCTCGCCGCTGATGACGCGCGACCAGGTCGATGCGCTGCTGGGCAAGCCGGACGGCGTCAACACGGTGGGCGGCGATGACTCGAGTGCGCTCGTCACCGAAACATGGCACGCCGAATCCCGCACGATCACCGTCACCTTCAGCAACGGCCAGATGATTTTCAAGGATATGCACAACAAGATTTAGCCGCCGGCAGCGCTGCTGATAAGCTGCCTTATCACTCCGCAGCGGAAACTCGTATGAACATGCGCACTGCCCTCATGGCCCTGACCCTGGCTGGCGGCCTCGCCGTCGCCGGCTGCTCCAAAGCCACCGCCGACAACTACGCCAAGATCGAAACCGGCATGACCCACGATCAGGTGCACGTCATTCTCGGCCAGCCCGATTCCGTCTCCGGCAGCAGCCTCGGCGCGCTGTCGATGAGCACCGAGACCTGGAGCGGCCGCAGCCAGGACATCAGCGTCACCTTCGCCGGCGACAAGCTGGTGCTGAAAAACATCGAGCCGCGCAAGCAGTAAACTGCGGACTGAACGCCTGTACAGACACCACCCGCTCCTGTCATTGGATATCGAAATAATTGTTATATTTTATATAATAATTAATTAAATATTATATAATTTATAACATTGTTTTCTTCACCAAGCGGCACAGCGGGTGACATGCTGCGGCACTTTTTCAGCCTCTATCGGCCCAAGCAAAGTGACTCAAATCCGTGATGCCGTAACCGCCGTGCTCACCCACGGCGACGACCTGTTCCTGGTACGCAGGCAGCCCTACCTGCCCGCGTTCAGCGGCTACTGGGCATTTCCCGGCGGCAAGGTCGATCGCGCGGACGCTAGCGACGCACTGCCGCAGCCCTTGCTGCGTGAACACGATCCGCGGTTGCTGCGCGCGCTGGCGCGCGAACTCGACGAAGAACTCGGCTACGACCTGTTCGCCGCGGTAGACACAGGCGAGGTGCTGGCACTCGACTATGTGGGTGAGATCACCACGCCCGCGTTTGCGCCGCTACGTTTCCGCACCCATTTTTTCCGGATCGAACAGCGCGTCAAACCAGCGCTGAAGGTCGATGCGGCGGAAGCAGCCGAATCGGCATGGCTACCGGCAAGGACCTGGGAAGACCGCTTCCGCCGCGGCCGCCTGCTGACCGCGCCACCAACGCGCAATGTCATTCACTGGCTCGCCACCGGCGAGACGGCGTTGCCGGATTTCGATTATCACGTCGATGTCGAACAGCAGGTGCCGTGGCTCGAACAAATCGGCGGTCTGCGCATCCTGATGCCGCGCTCCAACACCATCCCTCCGGCCGACCGCACCAACTGCTTCTGGCTCGGGGACGCCGGATACCCGCGTGTGCTGATCGATCCGGCGCCCGGCAGCGACGCCGAGATGCGGCGGCTGTGCGCGCTGATCGACGAATTCGGTGTCGATGAAATTTTTCTCACCCATCACCACCCGGATCACCGCGAGCGCGCCAATCTGCTGGCACGCCGCTACCGCGTGCCGATGGCGATGAGCGCCGACACGCAAGCGCGCATCGCCAAGCGCGTGCCTGGCTATTTCGACGACATCACCGTCCACACTCGCGCCGAAGGCGACGTGCTCACCACCTGGCTTGGCGAAAAGGTCGTGCTCTACACCGTGCCCGGCCACGACGAAGGCCAGCTCGCGGTAATGCCCGAGTCGCGTAGCTGGTGCATCGTCAGCGATCTGATCCAGGGCATCGGCACCGTCGTCGTCGGCGGGCCGGAAGGCAACATGCGCAAATACTTCGACTCACTGCAACGCGTGATCGACTGGGACCCGGCGGTCATCATCCCTTCGCACGGCATGGCGCTGGGCACCACCTACCGCATCAGTGAAACGCTCAAGCACCGGCTCGCGCGCGAGGCGCAGATTTTGCAGCTCCACGACGAAGGCATCGCGCCCGACGCCATGCTGCCGATCATTTACGCAGGGCTTGATCCACGACTGGTGCCGCTGGCGCTGATGAACATCAACAGCCACTTGCAGAAGCTGCGCGAGGAAAGCCGCATTGACTAAGATGCGCTGAATCCTCCTTCTCGCATCATCCGGGGCACACACATGGTCTGGATACTCGCGCTGATCGGCGCCATCACGGTCGCTACATTGCTCGACAGCGCTGCGGGCCTCGCCATCGGCGCCGCACTCGGCTATCTGTTGGGACGCATAAACACGCTGGAGGCGGAGTTGCAGACGCTGCGCCGCGAGTTGCGCAATCCACGCACGCCGGGGACCGTTTCGCCGGTGGCGCAGGACACACCGGACACGGCGACAGCGGCCACTACGCCGGCGCCATCAGTTCCCGGCACGACCGCAATCCCGACGCGCCCACCACCACTGCCGCCACCGCTGCCACGCACTGCCGTCGCTGCGCAACAACCGCCAACTTCGTGGATGCCGCCATCCTCCGCTCCAGCGGGCTTGCCGCCGCTGCTGGCGCGTGCGCTCACCTGGCTGCGCGGCGGCAATCCGCTGGCGCGTGCCGGTATCGTCATCCTGTTTTTCGGCGGCGCGTTCCTCGCCAAGTACGCCGCCGAACACAGCCATTTTCCGATCCAGTGGCGGATGGCGGCGCTGGCCGCCGGCGCACTGGGCCTGCTGGCGCTGGGCTGGCGTCTGCGACGAACTCGCGAGGCCTATGCCCAGACCCTGCAAGGCGGCGGCATCGCCGGGCTGTATCTGACGATCTTCGCCGCGGCGCGGCTTTACGATCTGCTGACTCCTGCCCACGCGCTGGTTTTGCTGGTGCTGGTCGCGTCGGTGGCGGCCACGCTGGCGGTCGTGCAGGACGCGCTGGCACTGGCGCTGTTCGGCACCGCCGGCGGTTTCCTGGCGCCGATCCTGCTATCCACCGGCAGCGGCAATGAGGTCGCGTTGTTCAGCTACTACACGGCGCTCAATCTCGGCGTGTTCGCGGTCGCCTGGTTCCGCGCCTGGCGCGTGCTCAACCTGGTGGGCCTGATCTTCACTTTCGGCATCGCCGGACTGTTCCGCGTGATGTCGTATTCGCCCGAAAAACTGCTGGTGGCGGACGGCTTTCTGCTGCTGTATTTCCTGATGTATGTCGCAATCACCCTGCTGTTCGCGCTACGGCAAAAACCGGAACTGAAGAACTACGTCTCCAGTTCGCTGGTGTTCGGCCTACCGCTGGCAGCCTTCGCCATCCACGGCAGCATGATCGAGCGCTACGAATACGGCCTGGCCTGGAGTGCGCTGGCATTCAGTGTGTTCTATCTGGTGCTGGCATGGCTGCTGCACAGGACACGGCGCGAGCAGTTCTCCTTGCTATCCGAAGCCTTTGCCGCACTCGGCATCATCTTTGGCAGCCTTGCGATCCCGATGGCGTTCGATCACCAGACCACCGCCGCCAGTTGGGCGGTCGAAGGCGCCGGCCTGCTGTGGATCGGCGTGCGGCAACAGCGCGGGCTGGCGCGTGCGTTCGGCCTGCTGCTGCAACTGCTGGGCGGCGCGGCGGTCCTGCTCGCCGCCGATGGCGGCATGACCGTCCCCAGCATCCTCAACCGCATGACCCTCAGCACCACGCTGCTGGCGATCTCCGGTGTGCTCAGCGCGCTGTGGCTCTACCGCAACCGCGATAGTGCGCGCGCCTGGGAGCGAAACTGGGAGCCGGTGGCGGCCCTGTGGGGCATCGCCTGGTGGTTCCACGGCGGTTTCCGCGAGATCGCGCATGCGCTGGCGCCATTTGAGCGCGGTGCCGACCTGATACTGCTTGCCGCCAGCGCCGCGCTGCTGGGGCTGCTCGGTACCCGTCAGGACTGGCCACTGGCGCGGCGGCTGCCGGCGGCGCTGCTGCCATTCGCGGCGGTCATTGGAATACTGAGCTGGCCGCAACATCCACTGATACAGGCCGCAGCACTGGGCTGGCTGCTGGTTTTCAGTGTGCACTACGCGCTGCTCCGTCTCGGCGAACGCGACGGCGATGCGTTGATCCGTGAACTGCGCCCGTGGCTGCACGCCGGCGCCTTCTGGCTGCTGGCGCTGCTCGCGGCCTGGGAACTCGATTGGCAAATCGGACGGCAGGCCCTCGGCGTGTGGAGCGCGCTGCCTTGGGGCCTCGCCCCCGCCCTGCTGTTGTTTCTCTGTAGCCGCGCGGCCGACTGGCCCGGTTGGCCGCTGCGGCCGCACGCCATGATTTACCGGCAGCAGGTCGCACCCTTGCTCGCGCTGTGGACAGCGCTGTGGTTACTGGTCATGAACCTGTGCAGCGATGGCAACCCCGGACATCGTCTCTACACACCGTTGCTCAATCCACTGGACATCGCAAGCATGCTGGCGCTGCTCGGCATCCGGCTATGGTGGCGGCAACTGGAACCCGAGGCCAGCGTCCGCCGGTGGTTGCAGCCCTCGTTGCTGCCGCAAGCGATTTTTGCCGCGCTGGTTTTCGTCTGGCTCAACGCCGCGCTGATCCGCGGGCTGCATTACACCGCAGGTACGCCGCTGACGCTCCACGGCATCACCCACTCGACCCTGGTGCAAGCGGCGCTGTCGATCTTCTGGGGCCTGCTCGGATTTACCGCGATGATCGGCTCGGCGCGTCGACGGCAGCGCCATGTCTGGATTGCCGGCGCCACGCTGATGACGGTGGTCGTGCTCAAACTGTTCCTGGTCGATACGTCCGGCAGCGGCACGCTGGCGCGCATCGCCGCGTTCCTCAGCGTCGGCGCGCTGCTGCTGCTCACCGGCTATCTGTCGCCGCTGCCGCCGCGCATCGATAACGAAGGAACCCAGGCTCCGTAAATTCCGGCACGATGTTATTTGCTGACCACCATGCTCAGCTCGACATCGCCGCGATTGATCGACTCCACCTTGATCACGTGATCGTCGCGCGCGGGCGCGACCCAGCTATGCGTGCTGCGGGTGGGACTGTCGACGCGATCGACGCGCACGGTGTCGAAACTGCCGATGGGCGTATCGATCTTCTCGTGTCCGAGAATCGCGAAGCGGTAGGGGTTGATGTCCTTGTCGTCCACCGTGTCGAAGACTTTTTCCTGCCGCGTCGTGGTGTCGCTCTGCTGCAAGATCCACAACCGTATCGCCTGCTGCACGCTGAAGCGGTCGTAAGCGACAGCGGGCAGATCGCGCAGCGTGGTCTTGCCGGCCTTGACGGTCTTGACGGTCTTGCTGGCCCAGTCGAAGTCCAGCGTGAAACTGTCGTCCGGCCGCTTGTCGATGCTGTATTGATAATGGCTGGGGCGGATCACGCCGTCCTTGATGCAGAACAGGCTGATCTCGTGCGGCGAGCCGTAGAGCCAACGCACCGGCCCAACCGGCCGCGTCACCGATTCGTACTTGTAGCAGCCGTGCGCGTCGGTCGCCGACAGCGTCACCGTGGCGCTGCCCAGCGGGAATCCATGCCAGGCCACGTCGAAGTCGACGCCGCCGGTCTTGAGCAGCGCGATGGCGGCAGCGGTCGCGGACACCGTCGTCGCAGTGACCGGCGCGGTTGCGGCAGCTGCATTAGGCACAGCGTCCGCCGCGCTGGCAGCGCCGCTGATGAACAGGGCCATCCAGATCCATTTGCGCATCAGCGAAACTCCGGTTCGATATCTTGCATCGTCAACGGCGATGACAGCAGCCTGCCGCGAAACCTTACCGCACCGTCCAGCAGTTGCAACATGTCGCGCGCCATCCAAGCCACGGTCTGCGGATAGATTTTCAGCTCGATCTCTCGCAGCACGCGCGTCGCCAGCGTCTGCGCCGTATCCTGCGCCTGCACGCTTAACGCACCCTGAATGATGCGCGGACCACCGTCGAGCTGCGCGGTGACGAAATGCACGGTCGCGCCATGTTCGGCGTCGCCGGCGTCGAGTGCGCGCTGATGCGTCTGCAGGCCGGGGTACTTCGGCAACAGTGACGGATGGATGTTGAGCATGCGGCCACTGAAGCGCTGGATGAATGCCTCGCCGACCACGCGCATGAAGCCGGCCATGACCACGACCTGCGGCTGATGCCGGTCGATCGCCGCGGCCAGCGCGGCATCGAAATCGCTGCGCACGCCGTAGTCCGCGTGCGGTACGACCTCGGCAGCAATGCCGGCGGCACGCGCCACCGCCAACCCCGCGGCATCCGCACGATTGGCAATCACCGCCGCGATGCGCGCGTGCAGATACCCGGCGCGTTGCGCCTCGATCAATGCCTGAAGATTGCGACCCTGGCCGGAGATGAGGACGACGATGTTTTTCATGCCGCGCGGCAACGATTCAGAGTTTGTGAAGAAACCGTAGCGAGCAAGCCTATCCGCGAGAAGTCAGGAGCGCAGAAAGCGCAGCATACAAAAGTATGTGAGCATTCCGAGCACCGCACGACGAAGCGGATGGGCTGCGCAGTAGATTTATTCACAAACTCTCAGGCGTAGCGCACGTCCTGCGTGCCCTTGACCACCTGCCCCAATATCCACGGCTTGAGCTTGGCCTTGCGCAACTGCGCCATCGCCTTGTCGGCCTGCAGGCGCGGCACCACCATGACGAAGCCGACGCCGCAGTTGAACACGCGCAGCATCTCGTCCGGCGCGATGTCGCCCTGCTGTTGCAGCCAGTCGAAAATCGCCGGCCGCTGCCAGCTCTGCAAATCCACCACCGCCGCCGTGCCCTTGGGGAAGCAGCGCGTGAGATTGCCGGTGATGCCGCCGCCGGTGATGTGCGCCATGCCACGCACGGCGATGCCGCTCGCGACCAGTTGCAGCACCGGCTTGACGTAGATCGTGGTCGGCGCCATCAGCGCGTCGGCCAGTTCGCCTTTCGGATTGAGCTTGTAATGGTTCACTGCGAGGATTTTGCGGATCAGCGAGTAGCCGTTGGAGTGCGGACCCGACGACGGCAGCGCAATCATCACATCGCCCGACTTGATCTTGCGGCCGTCGATCAGCTTGCCCTGCTCGGCGACCGCGACGCAGAAGCCCGCCAGATCAAAATCACTGCCGGCGTACATGCCCGGCATCTCGGCAGTCTCGCCGCCGACCAGCGCGCAACCGGCCTGCTTGCAGCCCTTGGCGATGCCCTTGACCACCAGCGCGGCATTTTTCGGGTCGAGTTTGCCGGTGGCGTAGTAATCGAGGAAGAACAGCGGCTCGGCGCCGCTGACCAGCACGTCGTTGACGCACATTGCCACCAGATCGATGCCCAGCCCCTCGATGCGGCCGCTGTCGATGCCCAGCCGCAGCTTGGTGCCAACGCCATCGGTGCCGGACACCAGCACCGGCTTCTTGTACTTCTTCGGCAGGCCGACCAGCGCGCCGAAGCCGCCGACGCCGGCCAGTACTTCCGGGCGGTGCGTGGACTTGACGATTTTCTTGATGTCGTCCACCAGCGCGTCGCCGGCGTGGATGTCCACGCCCGCGTCGCGATACGTGAGCGGCTTTTGCTGGTTCATGACCAAGCAGGAAAATTT
>JBOICJ010000134.1:0-8887 GCA_050740035.1 Stenotrophobium sp.
GGTGCTCGTTCGGGCTTGGCGAAGCAGTGCTTCGCCCGAACAGCCCTCACTCCTCATGTACTCCTCTGTACACTGCGGTCCCTGCGCTCCGTCCTCGCGCGACCTGCCTTCGCTCGCGACACTTACCTTTTCAGCGTTGTCTGAAGGAATGAACGCCCTCGTCAGGCGGACGCGGCCAGCAGTTTACGCGACTCGGCTTCGTCGCGTTTCGATTTGAGCTTGAGTCCTTCGGCCAGGGCTTTTTCCAGCTTGCCGCCGATCAGCGGCACCGAACAGCTCACTTCCCATTTGAGCGTGTTGCGGCAGCCCTGGCCTTCGTCCTGCAGGTGCAGCGCGCAGCGCACCGTGATCGGCGAGCTGCTCTCGACCTTGACGCTGCCGGTTTTCTGCGTCAGATCCCACTGCACGGTCTGCACCACGTTGGCACGGGCCGGCACCAGCTTTTTTGCAAAATCGGGCGCGTCCATGTCGGGTTTGTCGGAATAGCTGATGCGCAGCCGCGCCTGTTTCGCGTCTTGGGTGTGTTCGATGAACTTGATTTCCTCGCGTCCCAGTGCGGTGTATTTGGTGCGCAGGAAATCCGGGTTGGTGAAGTGCTTGAGCACGACATCGGCGGACTGATCGAAGTGGTGCGTTTCGGTGAAGGTCTGCATGTTTTTTTCTCGGTTCTATGCGTTCAGATACGGGCCGCGTTGTCGGCGATCAGTTGTGCCCAGTGCGGCAGCAGCGCTTCCGGAAAATCATGGCCCATGCCCGGGATCAGTTGCAACCGCGCTCCGGCGATCAGTTTCGCGCAGCGCTTGCCGGCGGCCGGACGCACCAGCGGGTCGGACAGGCCGTGGATGATTTGCGTCGGCGCCTTGATTGAGGGTAGCAGCGCTTCAAAGCTGCCGGTGGCGAGGATCGCGTGCGTCTGCCGCAGCAAGCCGCCCGGACGAAACGCACGATCGTAGGCGCGGGTGGCGTTCGCCAGCCGCACGCTGGCAGGGGTCGGGTAGCCGGGACTGCCGATCATCTGGAAGGTGCGTGCGCTGCGGCGGATGACGGCCGCGCGCGAACGGTCGCGAATGCCAATGCCGGATATGCGCAGCAGCACCGGCAGCTTCGGCCCGGGCAGATGCGGCGAATTGGTGGTCGACATGATCGACGTGAGACTGGCGACGCGTTGCGGATAGCGTGCGGCGATGAGCTGCACGATCATGCCGCCCATCGAGGCGCCGACCAGATGCACGCGCTTGATTTTCAGCGTGTCCATCAAAGCGACGCTGTCGTCGGTCATGTCATGCAGGGTGTAGTTGGCGTGGATATTCAGGCCGAAGCGCGCGCGCAGGAAATCCCGCTGCAGGTGGATGCGCACGCCGTTGTTGGCATCGCCCGACAGGCCGATGTCGCGGTTGTCGAAGCGGATCACGCGAAAGCCGCGCGCAACCAGATCGGCACAGAACGCATCGGGCCAGTGGATCAGTTGTCCCCCGAGTCCCATGACCAGCAGCAACGGCTCGCCGGTGGCGGCACCGGCTTCTTCCAGTGCCAGAGTGACGCCATTGACTGCGACGGTGCTGGCGCGCCAGACCAATGGCAGTGTGCCGTTATCCATGCCGGATGAATCCGGCAATTTCGGCGACGGCCTCGTTCGAGGCTTTCATCATGCCGGCGTGTAACTGGAACACATGCCAGAGGCCGTCGTAGCGATGCAGGCGGACGTCGACGCCGGCGGCACGGGCTTTCTGTTCGAGGCGCTCTGAATCGCTTAGCAGGATTTCGTCGCTGCCGACCTGGATCAGGGTGCGCGGCAGGTTCCGCAGATCGGCAAACAACGGTGAGCAGGCGGGGTGCTCCGGCGGTAATTTACCGCAGTAATCTGCGGCGCTGGCCGAGGCCCAAGTGTGATGCAGCATCGGATCGATGGCGGCATTGGCGGTGTAGCTCGCGCCGGAATTGGTCATGTCGGTCCACGGCGACAGCAGCACCAGCGCACCGGCCGCGGGCAGTTTGGTGTCGCGGATCGCCAGCGCGGTTGCGAGCGCCAGTCCGCCGCCTGCGGAATCGCCGGCGATGGTGATGCGAGCCGCAGCGATGCCTTGATCCAGCAGCCAGCGATACGCGGTCAGTGCGTCCTCGAGTGCGGCCGGGTGGGGATGCTCCGGTGCCAGACGATAGTCGAGCACGTGGACGCTGGCGTGTGCCGCTTTTGCCAGATGCGTGCTGATCGAACGGTGCGTCTTCGGCGAGCCCAGCACATAGGCGCCGCCATGCAGGTACAGCACCACGGCTTCGCCATTGGCGCCGCTGTTGGATACGCGCTCGGCCGGCACGCCGCCCATGTTCAAAGCTTCGATCTGCGTACCTTGCGGTTTAATCACCAGCGAGGTGAAGCCATTGATCCAGCTGCGGCGGAAGCCCCGCGACACCGGCAGGGCGAAAACCGGTTTGAGGCAGCCGCGGACGACGCCGCGAAGTAGGGTTTGCATCATTTTGGGTGATCCGAGGAAGACCAGGGACGAGGCCGGTAGCGTCGAACTCTGCCCGCTCGTGCGACGTTGCGCAATGGCCTCAGCGCGGATTTTTGGGAGTCGCGGCACATGCAGTTCACCTGCGCCAGGTGTAGAATTTCGGCCATTCCAGCATCCGCCACGGCGGATTTTTTTCGTATGTGCTCAAGGTGCGGTCATGTCCACGGTTACACGCGCGCTGTTCGATGAAGTCATGGTGCCCAACTACCAGCCGGCCGATGTGGTGCCGGTGCGTGGCACCGGTGCGCGTTTCTGGGATCAGGATGAACGCGAGTATGTGGACTTTGCCGGCGGCATCGCCGTCAACGTGCTGGGTCACGCGCATCCGAAACTGGTCGCGGCGCTGACCGAGCAGGCGCAGAAGCTTTGGCACCTGTCGAACGTGATGACCAACGAACCCGCGCTGCGGCTGGCACGGCGACTGACCGAACTGACCTTCGCCGAGCGTGTGTTTTTCTGCAACAGTGGCGGCGAGGCCAACGAGGCTGCGTTCAAGCTGGCGCGGCGGCGCGGCAATCTGCTGCACCCGGAAAAACACGAGATCATCAGTTTCAACAACGCCTTCCACGGCCGCACCCTGTTCACGGTGACGGTCGGCGGCACGCCGAAATACACGCAGGGCTTCGAGCCGCTGCCGGGTGCGGTGACGCATCTGCCGTTCAACGATATTGCAGCGCTGGAACAGGCCATCAGCGCCAAGACCTGCGCCGTGGTGCTGGAGCCGGTGCAGGGCGAGGGCGGCGTGACGCCGGCGACGCCGGAGTTCCTGCGCGCCGCGCGCGCGTTGTGCACGCGCCACGATGCTTTGCTGATTTTCGACGAAGTGCAGACCGGCAACGGCCGCAGCGGCGATCTCTATGCCTATATGGGCTACGGCGTGGTGCCGGATGTGCTGACCACGGCCAAAGGCCTTGGCGGCGGATTCCCGATCGGCGCGATGCTGACCACCGCGAAGATCGCCGAGACACTGGCGTTCGGCACGCACGGTTCCACCTACGGCGGCAATCCACTGGGCTGCGCCGTGGCCGCTGCCGTGCTCAATGAAATCACGCAGCCGCAGATTAGCGCTAACGTCAAGCAGCGTAGCGCGCAGATCCGCGAAGGACTCGACGCCATCGGCAAACGTCACGGCGTATTCACCGCCTCGCGTGGCCGGGGACTGCTGATCGGCGCGCCGATGGCGCCCGCCTTCCGCGGACGTGCCAAGGACGTGGCCAAGGCCGGATTGCGTCACGGCGTCTGGTGCCTGGTCGCCGGGCCGGATGTCCTGCGTCTGGCGCCAGCGCTCAATATCACCGAGCAGGATGTCCACGAGGGCTTGCAGCGGCTGGATGCAGCCTGCGCTCAAATAATTGGGGACAGTCCCTAATTAAGCGGCACACGATTTAATTAGGGACTGTCCCCAATTATTTTGCGCCGATGGTGAATAGCACCTGCTGGCCGCGGTAACTGAAGACGATGCCGTTGACGACGATGCTGACGATGCGTGGACCTTCGGCCAGCGTATCGCCTGCGTGGTAGTTGCGGCCGTTGACCATCACGAAACTTTTGCCCGGATGCGGGTCGTAGGAATGCACGTCGACGGTGAGAGTCGGGAACGCCGAGCGGTATTCTTGCGGCATGTCCTTGAGTAGCGGCACGGCGGGCGCCGGTGCTGGTGCGAGCGATACTTTCTGCACCGCATCGGGCGCTGGTGCCACTGTCGCCGCGCCCGGCGCGGTCGTCGACTGCGCATCCGTTGCATCGCTGTCATCGGTATCAGTATCAGTGCTAACGGTGGTGGCCGGGGTGTTTGCCGTGTGTGCCGGAGCAGGAATCGACTGAACGCCTGGGCCAGCGGCCTTGGCCGTCGCAGTCGTCCCGGCATCGGCAGCCTCCTCGTCCGGCGATTGGGCGGCCGCATGATGCGGCACCTGCGCCGGCAGCGGGCGCGGGGCATTCTGCTGGTCATCGATGGTGCTTTCGCCGGCCAGTTCGTCGAGGCTGTTAACGCCGCTGTCGCTCCCTACCGTATCGTCTGCCGCCAGCGGGCTGTCGGCACCGGCAAAGCCGTCATCCGGTGGCCCTAAGGGTGCTGCCGCAGTGGTCACAGCCGGAGTCGGAGTCGGAGTCGGAGTCGGAGCCGGTGCGGCGGCGACGGCCGGTGGTGGAGTCTTGCGCGCAGCGACTCGCAGGTGATGCAGCACCGCCAACGCCACCAAGCTGCCGACGATCAGGCCGATCAGGATGGCCAGCCGCAGATTGCGGTAGCGATTGGCTTCGTTGCCATAGCCATGCATGGCCGCGCGTGTCATTGCGTGCAGGTCGGGTGCCTTGCCGAGGTTGCGTTCGCGCTCGGCTTTGCGCAGTGCGTCGAGGATGAAACTCATGGAGCGCCGGTGGCGAGTGTGGGGGTGCCGGGCTGATTATCGCCCAGCGTGATCATGGTGCGGACGCCGACGATGCCGGTTTTCTTGATGCCGTGCAGTTCCTGAAAAGCCATGACGTCGCTGCGCAGACTGGTGTCGAAGTAGGGCGAGTCCGAATCCGGCTGCGGCTTGCCGGCGAAATGCGCCAGTCGTTTCCGCAGCCACAGCACATCGTCGCCATGCGAACGGCTGCTGAGACTGGGGCTCTTGATCTCGTGCCGCCACAGGATCAGGAATTCGCCACTCCACAGCGGCGTCAGTTTCGCCAGCGGATAAGGCTGCGGGCCGTCGACAGTATCCAGTATCGCCGAGTCGTCGGTCAGGCCTCTGAGCAGCACATGGCGCGGCGTGCCATCGGCCGAGCGCAGGGTCAGGATGGCGGCCCGGTTGAGCTGGCGCAGTTCCACCCAGTCGCCGGTGCTCTTGAGGCATTCGAGATTGTTCTTCGCCAGCGCATCGCAGATGTTTTCGCTGGAAGGTGCGTGGAAATTGGGCTGCCACAGCGCAATCAATCGGGCCATCACCACCGGCAGCGGTTGGGGCACCTGCAGGATCTGGTAGGGAGTTTTCTTGATGACGGCCACCGGCAGCGGCTGCTCAGCCTTCGGCATGGGCTTGGCCGCAGCAGGTGCGCCGTGGTCGGTCACCACCTGATAGAGCAGCATGCCGGTCAGGATCAGGGCCAGCGGCGCCAGCACGTATTCGGCGCGCACCAGATAGCGCAGCAGCGGATGTTCATGTGGCGTCGGGGTGGTTTGTTGATCCATGGATTCCTGGGCGGCCCTCCTGGCCATTTCTGCGGTGATCTGATGCGACCCGACGCCATAAGCGCCAAGCAGTGCACGATCACAGATGATGTTGATGAGGCGCGGGATGCCGCGCGCGTGACGGTGGATTTCATGCAGCGCCGCCGGCAGGAATATTTCCTGCTGGCTGCCGGCAACGCGCAGGCGGTGAACGATGTATTCGCGGGTTTCGGCTTCGCTCAGCGGCGTCAGGTGATAACGCGCGGTGATGCGCTGCGCCAGCTGGCGCAGATCGGGGCGCGCCAGCAGATCGATCAGCTCCGGCTGGCCGATGAGCATGATCCGCAGCAGTTTTTCCTTGTGGGTTTCGAGGTTGGTCAGCAGCCGCACCTGCTCCAGCACCTGCGGTTGCAGGTTCTGCGCCTCGTCGATGATCAGTACGGTGCGCCGGCCGGCGGCGTGCGCCGTCAGCAGGTGCGCGTTGAGCGCATCGACCAGGGCCTTGAGGGTAACATTGCGCTTGGCGTAGCTGACGCCGAGTTCGTCGCACAGAGTCTGCACGAATTCCTTTTCGCCCTGACGCGGGTTGTGGACCATCGCCACGTCGACGTCCGGCAGCTTCTGTTCGAGCAGCGCGCGGATGATGGTGGTCTTGCCGGTGCCAACCTCGCCGGTCAACTGCACGAAGCCGCCATACTGGCCGGTGCCGAACAGCAGATGCCCCAGCGCCTCCTGGTGGCGCGGCGACATGTACAGATAGGACGGGTCCGGCGTGATCGAGAACGGCATCTCGCGGAGCTGGAAATATTGTGTGTACACGGGATCCCGTCGTCGGCGTCAGCGCCGAAGTATAGCGGCGACTCACCTCGCCGGCAGCATATTGATGCGGCCGGACGCCGCCTGTGACGGTAAGGCTCGCCGGTCTTGTGAAAGTTCAGTCCGGCTTGAAATTTTTCCGGATGCTACCGGCTGGGGACGAAGATTGCGTCTCCCGGGCGGCGGGCTTCATGAACCTCAGACCACGGCGGTCTGGCGCTGATGCAGCAACAACAGGTCCAGCCGGTTGCGCGCACCAAATAGCGTCAGGATCGCGGCAACGTGATCCTTGACCGTGTGCTCGCTGATATCCAGTTTGCGCGCGATCTGCTTGTTGGAAAGCCCTCCGAGCAGCGCATCGAACACCTGCTGCTGGCGTGCGGTGAGTGCGGGCTGGCGTGCGCCCAGCAGGTCGCCGGACTCCTCGAACACTCTTTCTCCCGCCTGTATCCGACGGAAGCCATCGAGGATTTTTTCGGCGTTTGCATTCTTCAGCAGCAGGCCGAGTACGCCGCGTGCCCGAGCCTGTTCGACGATCTCCGGTTCCGGCGACGCCGAGATCAGGATGACGCGCCGCAGATGGGCGTGCACGGTATCCAGCAACTCCACGAAGCGCACGCCCGGAAGATGCATGTCGAGGAAGATGTAATCGCACTGCGCAGCGTGCCGTTCCAGCGCGTGGACATCATGCCGGGCATCGATCGATGCTTCGGGGTAACAGGCTTGCAGCAGACTCTTCAGTCCTGCGCAGGTCATCGGGTGGTCATCTACGATCAACAGGCGCATGGCAGCATCAGCCTCCAAGGGCGCTTGAGGGTCGGCAGTCTCGCACTGCCGCAGGACGGGCTGCAATCATGTTGTGATTAGACCGTAGTATCGGCGGGCTGTGTATCCCTCTCTGGAGGGAGCACGCCGATCAGCGTCTGCAGCAGTAATTCAGGATCGGCGGGTTTCGACAAGAGCAGCAGTCCCTCGGCCTCGGCGCGCTGATGGATTTCCGTCGATATTTCGCCGGAGAGCAACAGGCCGCGCGTCCTGGGCCACAGCGCCAGCCATTCCACCAGCCACTGGATGCCATCGCGTTCTCCCGGCAGGCGGATATCGCTAAGGATGAGGTCGGGCTTTGCGGATGCAGGCACTTTGCGCGGATCCATGTAGTGCTCGACGCGCAATCCCCAGTTTTGCGCCCAGTTGATGAGTGCGCCGGCGGCCATGACATCGTCTTCGACCAGCAGCAGTTTCTTGCTGCGCAATTGTCCGTGCGGCATGGGGGCGTTGCGGCTTGCGATCTGCGGCACCTGGCAACTGAGTCCGCGATCCAGCGACAACACGAAGCTGCTGCCGTGTCCCGGCCTGGAACGCAGTGTCAGTCGGCTACCGAGCAGCGCCGTGGCCTCGCGCACGATGCTCAGGCCAAGGCCGATGCCCTGGCTCAGCTCCCGCGTCGGATTATTGAGTTGCACGTAAGGCCTGAAGATCGGTTCCTGCTGATCCAGGGGGATGCCGATACCCTGATCGTGAATGCCGAGTCGAATGTGTTGCTTGTGCATGCGTGCGGTGATCAGGACGCGACCGCCGCCGCTGGAGAACTTGATCGCGTTATCGATCAGGTTGTCGAGCGCACGGCTGAGCAGGGCTATATCGGTGTGCAGGCCTGTTTTTTGGAGGCGCCGATCGATGCGGAGTCGAAGATCGATCCGCTTGTGATCCGCGACCTGCCGGTGTGTTGCGAGGAGCCGTTGCAATAACGACGGCAGCGAGAAGACGCTTGCATTGAGCCTGTAAGTGCCGCTCTCGAGTCGCGACAGATCCATCAGGTGATCGAACTGATACGACAGCGCGCGGCCCGCTTCGACGATGCGTTGCACCAGCAACCGGTTTTCGCCTTCGGGCGTTCTGAGCGACAGCGCATGGCTGGTGAGCATCAAGGCGTGCAGCGGTTGCCGCAGGTCGTGGCTGGCGGCCGCGAGGAATGCGGACTTCTCATGGTTCGCCTTGTTGGCGCGCTCGGTCTCGATGCGTTGCTGCTCCAGTAGCGCGTGCTTCTCGTCGCGCAGCATGAGATTGGCGACGATGATCCGATGCCGGTCCACGGCTCCGCGCAGCAGGGAGAAACCATACAAGACAATCACCGGGGCGAGCCACCACCATTCATCAGGGAACATCTTCCGGAGCGGCGGCAGAAAAACAATCAGGCTGCTGAGTCCGCCCACGAGCAGATGGGCGCGCCCGAACATGGCGATTGAACTGGCGCCGGCGCAGAAGCCGAGATACACGATCACCACAATCATGTTCTGACGAACCTGGTCGGGCACCATCAGCAGTCCGCTGCTGCTGCCCCAGAACAGTCCGACCGCCAGCGAGTAGAACACGACGATCCGCTGAGCCCGCCGCAGTTCTGTAC
>JBOICJ010000135.1:0-4478 GCA_050740035.1 Stenotrophobium sp.
GTCATGACCACACGCACGATTAAGAAAAACATCCAGTCGATTACTGCTTCCGATGGCGAGGGAGTGAATCTTCGGCGCAGCCTCTGCGCCAGCCAGGCGCTGAGGAACGACCCATTCCTGATGCTCGATGAGTTCGGCACCGATCGGGCCGAGGACTACATCGCCGGCTTCCCGGATCATCCGCATCGGGGGTTCGAGACGGTCACCTACATGCTCGATGGCCGCATGCGCCACAAGGACAACCACGGCAACGAAGGTGTGCTGGTGCACGGTAGCGTGCAGTGGATGACGGCAGGCCGGGGGCTGGTGCACTCGGAGATGCCCGAGCAGCAGGAGGGCCGGATGCGCGGCTTCCAGTTGTGGCTGAACCTGCCGGCGAAGGAGAAGATGAAGCCCGCCGCCTACCGCGACGTGCCCGCGCGCGAGGTGCCGGTGGTGGCGCTGGCCGGCGGCGGCGAGGCGCGCGTGATTGCCGGCACGCTGGATCAAAACGGCGTGCGCACTGCCGGACCGATCCAGGGCGTGACGACCGCGCCGCTGTATCTGGACGTGCGTCTGCCTGCGGGTGCGCCATTCACCGCGCCAATCACGGCCGGGCACAACGCCTTCCTTTATCTGTACGAAGGCGATGCCACGGTCGGCGAGGACAACCGCGCACTGCCGCATCAGGCTGCGGGACTATTGTCCGATGGCGACCAGGTTCGCATCACCGCAGGCGGCAAGGGCACGCGCCTGCTGCTGCTCGCCGGCAAGCCCTTGCGCGAACCGGTGGTGCAGTACGGTCCGTTCGTGATGAACACGCGCGACGAGATCGAGCAGGCGATTGCGGACTATCAGGAAGGGACGCTGGCGCTGCCGGTCGCCGCCTGAGTGTTACGCATTAAAAAAACCCGCCAGTCTCGATGACTGGCGGGTTTTTATTTCGTGGCTCAGACGCCCTGGCGAACGATGTCGGACGGCGCCAGCAACGGCACCTGCACCGAGCCGCTGAGCGTCACCGCCGGCACCAGCAGATCGCGCGACCAGGTGATCGGATACTGCGCGGTGAAGGCATAGATCAGCAGGCCGAGCTGATCGCCCGGCTTGAGGCGGATGCTGATGCCATTCATGTCACCCGTGTGCGCACCGAAGCCTCGGATCGGCGTGTATTGCGCATCGATCGGCTCCCAGTCCGACGAGCCCGACGGCAGGTAGCCAATGCCCAGATACAAAATCGGATCGCAGGCGCCGATGCCCAGCGGCACCGTGCAACTCGGCTGCTCCAGTCCGGTGAGGCCGGTCATGGTCACGTTCATTGTCGGGATGCCGGCGACCAGCGCGCCAGCGGCCGGCGCGGTATAGAACGGCTGCACCGACAGCAGCGCCTGCCGCACATCCGTACCCAGCAATGAACCGACCACGCCAAGCAGACTGTTGAGCTGCGGCGTGCTGGAATTGATATTGAAATTCTGGCCGCCGTGCTTGACGTCGTGCACCTGGATCGCATCCTTGTCGGCGATGCTCATGCAGATGTCGCTGCCGGTGGTGATGACCTTGTCGGCGGCACCGGCGATGCCCTGGAGTTTTTCCTGGAACCAGGCGAAATCGGCATCCTCGACATTGATGCTGCCGCAGGCGGTGGCGCCGCCGGGACCCTGGAACTCCGGCGGATTGAGCACGGCGTAGAACGGCTCCAGCGCGGTCTGCAAGTCGGGACTGACCGTGGCAACGCCGAGCGGCAGGATATGGCCGGACTGATGCGACAGCAGGCGCACGTCGCCGCCCATTTTCTTCAGACACTGGTAGTTGGCGTAGCCGTTGTTGAAGTTGAACAAGGTATCCGGCATGCCCTGCGTGATCAGCGCGTCGATCTTAGGGAACGGTGTCGGTGGCACCAGAAACGTATCGGGCACTGACACTGGCAGGATGAAACTCTGCGGGCCGGGTTGCTGGCCGTCGCAAAAATAATCGGCGCTGTGGTACTTGAAGAAATTCAAGCCCGTGGTCGAGAACGAATTAGTCAGGCCGGCTTGGATCAGGGTCTCGAAGACAGTCGGATCCTGACGCGTCGGTTCGCCCGCGGCGACGCGCGCCAGCAGACCCGGCAACGCGGCAGCGATTGCCGTGGGGTCACCGCCGACGAGGCTCAGTAACGGCAGTTCGCCACCGCCGACCAGCGCCAGGCCCCAGCCGGACTTGACCACATTGTTCTCGTTGAGCGCGTAGGTCAGATCGTGCGGCGTGATGTCGGGCGCGATCACGCGCAGGCGATGCTTGGGATCGGCTCCCGCCAGGAGGAACTGGTACATGCCGCCGTAGCTGCCGCCATAGCTGCCGACCACCATGCGCCCGTCGTCATGCCGGCGCAGGCCTTCGAGCTTCTCGGCCCAGTCGAGCACGGCGATCAGGTCCTGGCCTTCGTAATCCGGGTCCATCACCCGCACGGTGCCGCTGGATTCGCCGAAGCCGCGCTCGTCGATGGAGATCACGTAATAGCCGGCGTCGCGCAGCCTGGCGATCATGCTGCCGGCCGGCGCGGTGGTCTCGCGGCTGCCGCCGTAGCCGTGGCCCTGCAACACCAGCGGGTAGGTCTGGCCCGCGACCAGATGGGTCGGCTCGAATACCTGGAACACCTGGGTGTCGCCGGTCGCCGCGACCGTGATCGCCTGACGGTAAATCTTGCCGTCGCGGCTCGTCGTGACCGGCACCTGGGTGGCGCCCTGCGACGCCGCACCCGAGGTCGCGGGCGCGCTGCTGCCGCAAGCGGCCAGCGCGCAGGTCAAGGCCATGGCCATCAATGTTCTGAAATGCACTGTCATTCCCCTATTCATAATCGTTTCGCGCGGCGCACCGGAGGCGGTTTTTTTACCTAATAAACCCACGGCCAGCGTAGCTGTGATGGACGCAGGATCATAAAGGTAAATACCACCTTGAGCCACGAACGGATGCGGATGAGGTCACCCGCTCTGCCTTTTTCTTGTAATAGCATTGTTATAAATTATAATATATTTTTATTATAATTATATAATATATAACATCATTCGCTCGTATCAAGGTCAGAGCGGGTGGCGCCGCCCGTCTGGAAATCGCCGTTGCCATCACGTTTTTGCTAGTCTAGCGCTCCAAATTTTATGCGCCGCGGCGCAACCTTCTTTCAATTTTTATTTCCCCGGAGACTGTCATGCCTCAATACACCCCACCCCTGCGCGACATGCAGTTCGTGCTGCACGAGATGCTCGATGTCGAGACGCAGTTGAAGAAGCTGCCGCAGCATGCCGATATCGACGTCGAGACCATCGACGCGATTCTCGAAGAAGGCGGCAAGTTCTGCGCCGAGGTGCTGTTCCCGCTCAACCAGGTCGGCGACAAGGAGGGCTGCAAATATTCCGGCGACGGTATCGTCACCACGCCGCCGGGGTTCAAGGAGGCCTACCAGAAATTCGTCGAGGCCGGCTGGCCGTCGCTGGGCGCCGACCCCAACTTCGGCGGCCAGGGTCTGCCGCACGTGGTCGACAGCGCGTTCATGGAAATGATGAACTCCGCCAACCAGGCCTGGACCATGTACCCCGGCCTGTCGCACGGCGCCTACAACGCGCTGCAAGCGTTCGGCACACCCGAACAGAAACAGCTTTATCTGCCCAAGCTGGTCTCCGGCGAATGGACTGGCACCATGTGCCTGACCGAACCGCAGGCCGGCACCGACCTCGGTATCCTCAAGTCCAAGGCCGAGCCCAACGGCGACGGCAGCTACAGCATCACCGGCACCAAGATCTTCATCTCGGCCGGCGAGCACGACATGTCGCAGAACATCATCCACCTGGTGCTGGCGCGGCTGCCGGACGCACCGGCCGGCACCAAGGGCATCTCGCTGTTCATCGTGCCCAAGTTCGTCCCCGACGCCGCCGGCAAGCCGGGCGCGCGCAACACCATCAAGTGCGGTTCGATCGAGCACAAGATGGGTATCCACGGCAACGCCACCTGCGTGATGAACCTCGACAGCGCCAAGGGCTGGATGGTCGGCGCGCCGAACAAGGGCCTCAACGCGATGTTCGTGATGATGACCAGCGCGCGTCTCGGCGTCGGCATGCAGTCGCTGGGCCTGGCGGAAGTCGCCTACCAGAACTCGCTGGCCTACGCCAAGGAGCGCCTGCAGTCGCGCTCGCTGACCGGCCCCAAGGCCAAGGACAAACCGGCCGATCCGCTGATCGTGCACCCGGACATCCGCCGCATGCTGCTGACGCAGAAGGCCTACGTCGAGGCCGCGCGCGCCTTCACCTACTGGGCCGGTCTGGCGATCGATCGCGAGCACAAGCATCCAGACGAGAAGGTGCGCAAGGACAACGCCGACATGGTCGCGCTGCTGACGCCGGTGATCAAGGGCTTCATCACCGACCACGGTTATGAATCCACCACGCTGGCGATGCAGGTGTTCGGCGGCCACGGCTACATTCGCGAAACCGGCGTCGAGCAGTACGTGCGCGACGCGCGCATCAACATGA
>JBOICJ010000136.1:0-2923 GCA_050740035.1 Stenotrophobium sp.
CTTGTGCCCATGGCTGCGCACGCGGTGCGCGCGGCAGGTTGGGTTCGAGCGAGCATTTGCCCACCATCGCTTCGGGTGACTTGAGCGGAAGCTGGCCGACGAGCTTGTCAAAGAACGCTTTGCGCACAGATGCGTCGAGCAGCTCAGGATGGTGCTTGGCTTGCTCGTCCCAGATGTCGCTGAACTCACTCGCGAGCAAGTCGCGGTGGCTGTAAATGCCGTCGTTTTTGAGTCGCAAGGTTTGGTGATGCTCGTAGCGGTGTAGCAGGTACTGGCCGAGCGTATCGCAGCGGTTAGCGCGCAAAAGCTCTGTGAGTTGATTGATGCCGGTTTCGACAGGGCCAATTTGTTTGGGCTTGGGCGCATCGCCGCTCTTGCGCTTGGAATTTTGTTCATCGGCGCCGACGACTTGGCTGCGAAAGCGACCCTTGTAGCCACGACGCTTGGACATCTTGAGTAGCACGCGCAGTAGATCATCGAGTTCGATGCGCTCGGTGGCGGCTTTGGCGCGTAGCGCGTGAATCTGCTGACCGTTGTCGGGAGCGATGGCGGCGCGATTCAAACCCAAGAGCGATTCGCTCATCGCCGCTAAATCTTTGTGGCGCTGGCTGCGGCGCTGTACCAGCCAGCGCGTGCGTCGCGCCACGCCGCGCGCTTTGTTTTTGGTGGGGTTGATGCCGTCGGTTTTGGCGGACTCCAGAGGCTCGCTGAAAATCCGTACCGCTGGCGGAGCGGCGGACAGAGGCTGCCCGTGGTCGTCGAGTTCGATGATGGCGATGCCGATAGAAGCTGTGCCCAAATCAATGCCGAGTCGATAGGCCATTGCATCTCCCTTTTGTTTTTGTCAGGATTGAATCGTATCAGGCGTTCCGATGGTGGGGACTGTCGGCAACAAAGCTCCTTCGGGAGCTGTCGATACGTAAAGTAGGAAAGGCAGACTTCGGTCTGCCTTTTTTGTTGGATAATGGCGACCTTGCCGACCACGCCCAATGCCATGTCCAAGAGCCAGCTCAAGCCCCTGATTGCCCCCAGCATCCTCTCCGCCGATCTCGCGCGGTTGGGCGAGGATGTCGAGCGCGTGCTTGCCGCCGGTGCCGACATCGTGCATTTCGACGTGATGGACAACCATTACGTGCCCAACCTCACGTTCGGCCCGGCGGTGGCGTCGGCGCTGCGCAAATACGGCATCAGCGCGCCGCTGGACGTGCATCTGATGGTGGAGCCGGTCGATGCGCTGGCGCAGGAATTCGCCAAGGCTGGCGCGACTTACATCACCTTTCATCCCGAAGCGACGCGCCACATCGACCGCAGCCTGCAGGCGATCCGCGACGCCGGTTGCAAGAGCGGGCTGGTGTTCAATCCGGCGACGCCGCTGGACGGCCTGCGGCATGTGATGGACAAGCTCGACATGGTGCTGATCATGTCGGTCAATCCCGGTTTTGGCGGGCAGAGTTTCATCCCCGAGGCGCTGAACAAGTTACGCGAGGTGCGCGCGCTGATCGACGCCAGCGGCCGCGAGATCCGGCTGGAGATCGACGGCGGCGTCAAGGTCGTCAACATCGGCGAGATCGCCGCGGCCGGTGCCGATACTTTCGTGGCTGGTTCTGCGATCTTCGGCGGCAAGGATTACGCGGCGACGATCCGTGCGATGCGCGCGGCCATCGCGGCGGCAAAGTAGGTTCGGTAATGTCGCCCGTCAGCTCGTTTGGCAATCAGTTCGAGGCCTGCGTCCGCCACCCGCTGTGCGGTTCATGGCGAAGATAAATGTTATTATATGTATAATTATTCATAATTTATTAGATGAATAATAACAATCTCAGGTGCCACGATATCAAGAGCGGGTGCCGGGATTTCTGGAAAAACGACCTGACATGCCTACGTCACACCGCTATAACCGCATCGCCGTGATTCGCGAGTTGCCGGGGGATCTCGACACCCCGGTCGGCGCGTATCTCAAGATCGCCAATCAGCCCTATACCTACCTGCTGGAATCGGTGCACGGTGGTGAGCAGTGGGGGCGCTATTCTTTCATCGGCCTGCCGAGTCGCGAAGTCCTGCGCGTGCACGGCTCGCACATCAGCGTCAGCCGCGACGGCGCCGAAGTCGAACGTGCCGAGGTGCAAGACGTGATCGGCTGGGTGCGGGCCTACGCCGCGCGCTATCGCGTGCGGCCGGAGCCGGGATTGCCGCGCTTTGCCGGCGGCCTGGTGGGTTATTTCGGCTACGACTGCGTGCGCTACTTCGAGCCGAAGCTCGCGCGCACGCAGAAGCCGGATGCGCTGGGCACGCCGGACATTTTGCTGATGCTGGCCGACGAGCTGGTGGTGTTCGATACGCTGCGGGCGACGCTGACGCTGGTGGTGCACGCCGATCCGCAGGACGCTGCCGATCTGGCGCGCGCGCAGACGCGGCTGGACGAGATCGAGGCGCAGCTGGCGCGGCCGCAAACCCTGCCGCTGACGAAACTGCCCGCGCAGGAACTGCCGGAGTTGCCGTTCACGACCAGCTTTCCGCATGCGCAATATCTTGAGGCGGTGGCCAGGGTCAAGGAATACATCGCCGCCGGCGACACCATGCAGGCGCAGATCGGCCAGCGTCTCAGCGCGCCGTTTCACGCCGAGCCGGTGGCGCTGTATCGCGCGATACGCCGGCTCAATCCGTCGCCGTATCTGTACTGCATGCACCTCGGCGACCATCACGTGGTCGGCTCGTCGCCGGAAATCCTGGTGCGCGTGCAAGACGGTGAAGTCACGCTGCGGCCCATCGCCGGCACCCGCAAGCGCGGCGCGACGCCGCAGGAAGACGAGGCGCTGGCCGCCGAATTGCTGGCCGATCCGAAGGAGCGCGCCGAGCACGTGATGCTGATCGACCTCGGCCGCAACGACATCGGCCGGATCAGCGAGACCGGCACGGTCGAGGTCAG
>JBOICJ010000137.1:0-5459 GCA_050740035.1 Stenotrophobium sp.
CGGCTACATGGCCGACAATGGCAGCTATCGCCGCCGCCGGCACGCGGTTTATGCGGCGACGATTGCCGGCGACATCACGCGCTCGGCGCACCAGCCGCATTACCAGAGCCGCGAGTACAACGCGCTCAATGGCGGCATCGCGCGCTGGTTCGAGCCGCTCGCGCCCGCCATCAGCGCCAGCCCGACGCTGCACACGATCCTGAACTTCTGCCATCGCCTGTTCGGCCAACTGGTAGGCGCTGCCTGCGCCTGGCACATCGAAATCCACCAGTTCCGCATCGAAGCCTCGCCCGCGATGCAGGGCCTGCCGACCCCCGAAGGCATGCACCGCGACGGCGTCGATTACGTGCTGGTGCTGATGATCTGCCGGCACAATCTCGCGCCCAGCGGCACCACCATGATTCACGCCCCGGACGGACGGCCGCTGGGTAGCTTCACGCTGACGCATCCTTTCGACGCCACGCTGATCGACGATCATCGCGTGCTGCACGGCGTGACCCCCGTGCTGCCTCTGGACCCGGCGCAGCCGGCCTATCGCGATGTGCTGGTGGTGACGTTCCGGCGCATCTGAGCGCGCCTACAGCAGATAAGGGATCACCGCCTTGCGCTGCGCCGGATAGTCCGGGAATTTCTCGTGGTACCAGCGGTGGTTGGTCAGCGCACGCGGCAGCAGATTGGCCAGCGTCCAGATCACGAACGCGACGCCGCCCCACGACCAGGTCGCAATCGCCCAGCCGGTCCAGACCATGAATTCGCCCAGGTAATTCGGGCAACTCACCTTTTCGTAGAGCCAGCCGCGCGGAATCTTGTAGCCGGTTTCGCCCGGCTTGCGCAGCGCCGCCAGCATCGCGTCGGCCTTGCGGTTGATGCGATAGCCGAGCACGAACACGATAGCGCCGACGATGAACCGCGGATCGCTCAGCCACGACAGAGCATAACCATGACCGATGCCCGACCAGCTCAGGATCGCGGCGTTCAGGAACGAGATCACCAGATTGGAACTGACCGCCAGCACCGGGATCATCAGCGGCGTGGTGTCGCCGGGTCGCGTCTTTAGCAGAAACGGGAAAATGAAACTGCGCTGGAAATAGTGGCTCTGCCACATCATGAACAGGATCAGCGGCACCCACTCGAAAGCGCGATCGCCGCAGAAATAGATCGCGGCGAAGCCGATCGACGACGGTGCCTCCATGATCACCCAGGCCCAGCGCGTCGGAATTCCCGGACCCCACAGCCTGTTTTCCTGCTTTTTCTTGTGCCGGCCGTAGGCCGCCGGCATCAGCATCAATACGCCGAACACCAGCGGCGACAGCGCCAGAATGAACAGCAGGCCGTTGCCGTACCACTGTGCCGCAGTCGCTGGAAACATGAGCGAGCCTCAGGATGCGGAGAGGTAGCGCACGCCGGTCATTTCTTCCGACAGGCGCCAGAGTCTTGCTGCCGTCGCCGGGTCTTGCGCGGCACGGCTGCTGCCAACTTTTTTGGGCAGGCCGCGAAACTCGAACAGCCCGCGCGGGCCGTAGTAATCGCCGCTGCGCACCCCCGGCATGGTCGCCGCGTACAGCGTCGGCCAAGCGCCCATCGCCGCCGGCTGCGCGAGGATGGCATTGCCGATCTTTACCGCCAGCCGCTTGATCGGCGAACCCTCGGACGCGGCGCCGACGATATTGGTCGCAGAGTAACCCGGATGCGCCGCCACCGAGATAACGCTCGAGTGCATGGCCTGCAGACGCCGGCTCAGCTCGAAGCTGAACAGCAGATTGGCGAGCTTGCTGCGTGCGTAACCCTCGCCTTTCCGGTAAGTCTCGCGCTGCCAGTGCAGGTCGTCGAGATTCAGCCCGCGGGTGCCGCGATGGGCGATGCTGGCGACGCTGACCACACGCGCGGCCGGCGCCGCACGCAGGCGCTCGAGCAACAGTCCGGTCAGCGCGAAATGACCGAGATGATTGGTGCCGATCTGCATTTCAAAACCATCGCGGGTCAACTGATACGGCAGCGCCATGACGCCGGCGTTGTTGCAGAGGATGTCCAGCTGCGGATGACGCTGACCGTAGGCGGCGGCAAATTCGCGCACCGATTCGAGGCTCGACAGGTCCAGCGTCATCAGTTCGATCTGGGCGTTGGCCACGCGCCGCTTGATGTCGTCGAGCGCCGTCTGCGCCTTGGTGGCATTGCGGCAGGCCATGACGACGCTGGCGCCGGCCGCGGCCAGCCCGGCAACGGTTTCCAGGCCGAGACCGCTGTTGGCCCCGGTCACGACCGCCCGCTTGCCCGTCAATGCGGGAATATCGCCTGTGTTCCATGCCGCCATGTGATCGCGCCGCCGGGCGCCTCGTTACCGGATTCTGGCGATGCTCTCATCCTGCCTTCGTCACGGTCAATCGTGACAGCCTCCTCCGGCTGCGGCATGCTTGCTCCGTCCGAATCTACTGCAAACAGGTGACGCCACATTCAGCTTGCAAAGGTACTTTTACCGGACAGGATGGGTACCGTTGCGCGCATCGCGCCAGATACCGCAAGCCGCCCGACGGCCCAAGACGACATCCCGATCATCGCGACGCCGGCCTTGCTGAACCGCAAATCCGCGCAGGGGAGAACACATGAAAATTCTGCGACAACTGTTTCTGGTGCTGCTGGCGATCGCCGCCATCGGCGTGCTGGTGTTTCTGCTGCGCAAGACCCAGAGCGTCGACGGCGACCTCCATCTTCAGCGCCTCGCCAACATCCGCACGGTCAACAGCCTCGACGCGGCGCTGGACCGCGCGCTGACGCAGACCCGCGTGTCCTCGATGTCGGCAACCGGCGACGCGCTGACCGAAACCGTCCAGAAACTTGGCGGCGCGCTCGATGCGCTGGACAAGGGACCGCAGGCGCTGCGCCACCTGAGCCCGAAGCTGGACAAGGACCTCGACACCTTCCTCAACACCATCGAAGACAAGGCCGAACTCGGTTTCGATTTCGAAGCGCGCAACATCATGCTCAACCAGCGCCTGATCAACAGCGTCGACGCCGTGCCGCATACCGCCGACCAGCTCGAGGCCGCACTGCCGAAAAAGATGGCCGCGGCGGACCGCGACCACCTGCACGCCGAGCTGAGCCAGCTCAAGTCCGAAGTCATCACCTACGCCGTCACCCCGACCCCGACCAACAGCCCGGTCATCGACAAGCTGCTGGCGGATCTCGATACTGCCGCCAAGAGCCAGCCGCAGGACGTGCAGAATCTGCTCCTGACCCTCGCAGGCCACGCCAGGGAGGCGATGGCGGACAAGGACGACCTGGTCAAGAAGCTCAGCGATTTCCTTAATCGCCCGACCGGACCGCAACTGCAAACCGTGCTGGAGGATTACAGCAAGTGGCACGAACGCGAGGTTTCGGTCGCCAACCAGTACCGCTTGCTGCTGGCCGGCTACACCGCGCTGCTGCTGCTGGTGCTGGCGTACCTTGGCGTGCGTCTGGCGCGCAGTTACCGCGACCTCGACCGCGCCAACGCCGGCCTGCAGCGCGCCAACGAAACGCTGGAATCGCAGGTCGAAACCCGTACCCGCGACCTGAGCGTCGCGCTGAAGGACCTGCGCGCCTCACAGTCGCAACTGATTCAATCCGAAAAAATGGCGTCGCTGGGTCAGATGGTCGCCGGCGTCGCGCACGAGATCAACACGCCGCTGGGCTACGCCCGCAGCAACGCCGAAATCGTGCGCAATTCGCTGGGCGACCTGAGCACGCTGACCAAGGCGCAGACCCGCGCGCTGAACCTGATGACTTCGGACAACGCCACCGACGAGGAAGTCGCGCAGGCGTTGGGCGATGCGCAGGCGCTGGGCGAATCCCTCAATCCCGCAGAACTGACAGCAGACCTCGACAATCTGCTGGCCGATACCGACCACGGCCTGGTGACGATCGCCGAACTGGTCTCGAGTCTCAAGGATTTTTCGCGCGTGGACCGCTCGCGTTCCGACCTGTTCAACGTCAACGACGGCCTCGACTCCTCGCTCAAGATCGCCAACAACCTGCTCAAGCACCGCATCGAAGTGGTCAAGTCCTACGGCGTGCTGCCGAAGATCGAATGCTCGCCGTCGCAGCTCAACCAGGTATTCCTCAACCTGCTGACCAACGCCGCGCAAGCGATCGAAGGCGACGGCAAAATTTATCTGCACACCACCGCCGACGACGGCGGCGTCAACATCCGCATCCTCGATACCGGCAGCGGTATGCCGGAAGAGGTGCGCAAGCGCATCTTCGAACCGTTCTTCACCACCAAGCCGGTCGGCAAGGGCACCGGTCTGGGCCTGTCGATCGTGTTTCGCATCGTCGAGGATCACGGCGGCAGCATCGAGGTGCGCTCGACACCGGGCAAGGGCAGCGATTTCAAGATCCGTCTGCCGTTGCAGCAGCAGGCCAGGGCACAGGCCGAGCCGGCCTTGAGCAGCGCGGCATAAACCCGGAAGATGATTCTTATGGAAGAGACTCCCATCAAATCGCGCGTGCTGTTCGTCGACGACGAGCCGCGAATTCTCAGCACCATGCGCATGCTGTTTCGCGGCAAACACGAAATGTTTTTTGCCGACAGCGGCGCGGCGGCGCTGGAGCTGCTCAAGACCCAAGCCGTCGACGTCATCGTCAGCGATCAGCGCATGCCGGGCATGACCGGCATCGAACTGCTGCGCGCGGCGCGCGAGCACAACCCCAATGCGATGCGCATCCTGCTGACCGGCTACTCCGACCTCAATGCCATCATCGGCTCGATCAACGAGGGCGAGATTTTCCGCTTTGTCAACAAGCCCTGGTCCAACGACGACCTGATCACCACCGTGTCGCGCGCAGTGACCGCCGCGCGCGCCAGCATGGCCGCCTCGGCGCACCCCAGCGGCGACGCCGCGCCGGCGCAGACTTCGTCTGCGCATGCCCCCGGCGTACTGGTGCTCGACGATGATCCGTCGGTCCCGACACAGATCCAGGTCATACTTGGCACCGCGTTTCGCGTGTTCGGCGCCACCACCATGGAACAAGCGGTGCATCTGCTGGAGCATGACAACATCGGCGTGGTGATTTCGGATACGCGGTTGCAGGATCATCCGGTGGTCAGCCTGATCAGCACGCTCAAGCAGCATCAACCCGAACTGGTGTCGATGATCCTGACCGAGCGCGCCGACGCCGGCGCCGCCATTGACCTGATCAACCAAGGACAGATCTACCGTTTCATCACCAAGCCGATTCTCGACAGCCAGTGCAAGATTGCGGTGACCTCCTCCCTGCGCCAGCATCACCGCCTCGCGCAAAATCCGGAACTGCACAAGCGCTACGAAGTCGAAAAGACCGTGGAACCGCAGCCGGCATCGCCGGTGGCCAGCCTGCTCGGGCGCGTGCGCTCGCTGCGCTCGTGGGTGGCACGCCGGAATTGAGATTTACGCGCCACCCGCTGTCGGCAATCGCGTCAAAATTATTGTTATAATATATTGTAT
>JBOICJ010000138.1:0-3236 GCA_050740035.1 Stenotrophobium sp.
GGCTTCACCGCTACCGTTGCTCCCTTCCGGGCCTGGCGGGTTTCACGGCTTGCCGTCGCGGGGGGCCGGCACGGGCCACCATTGAACGGTGCTGTGGCAGGGCCAACAGCGAAGGACGCGGAGTTTACGTGCTGCGTGTCACTTGCGCAAAGCCCTTTGTTCGATCAGCGTCAATGCCACTTTGTTGCGCAGATAAACCGGCAACAATCGATCCGCGCTGATGCCCTGCCCCGCATTGAACTGCGACAGCGCCAACGGCAGCGCATCCTGTGCGTGCGGCAGCGCCGCGGGCGCCAGCGCGTCGATCCGGCAGCTTGCCGCCGCACGCAAGCGCTCTTCGTAAACACCCCAGCCGGTTCCCGCCGCGCACCATGTGCCGGCAGCCGGCGCAGCCGGAATCTCCTGCGGCGCACAGACCGTTTCGGCCAGCAGCGGCCGCACGAGCCGCTGCGTGTCGCAGGCGTAGGCACCGAAATAAACCTCGCCCATGCGCGCATCGATCACGCTCAATACCTGCTGCGCGCCCTGCTCGCGCACTGCGCCTTGCGCCAGCATCGCCAGCGACGACACGCCGACCACCGGCCGATCCAGCGCCAGCGCGATGCCCTTGACGAAACCGACGCCGATACGCACGCCGGCAAAACTGCCGGGGCCGACGCCGCAGACGATGCCGTCGAGCTGCGCGTAAGTCACACCACATCCGGCCAGCAGCGCCGCAACCTGCGGCAGCAGACGCTGCGTATGTTCGCGCCCAGCGATTTCGAAGCGCGCGTGGATTTCGCCGTCCAGCCACAGCGCGCTGGAGCAGGCTTCGGTCGCGGTATCGATGGCTAAGATTTTCATGCAGATACCGCGAGCAATTCATACGGCGCCGTCAGGCGCTCAGAATCCCCTCTCCCGCAAGCGGGAGAGGTCTGGGAGAGGGTGGCGCGCAAAGCGTGCCGTGCGGTATCGATCGCCGGCAGCTTCACAGGGTTCTCAGCCAGTGTTGCACGGCGGCGAGGTCGTCGGTCTGCGGCATCTGCGGCAGGCTCGCCAGCATGCGCCGGCCATAAGCTTTGCTGCGCAGACGCGGGTCGCACAGCATCAGCAGGCCGCGATCTCCGGCATCGCGGATCAACCGGCCGACGCCCTGACGCAGTGCCATCACCGCCAGCGGGATCTGATGATCGTTGAATGGATTGCCGCCTTCGCGCCGGATCGCTTCGAGCCGCGCCTCGAACACCGGATCGCCGGGCGCGGCGAACGGCAGACGGTCGATGATCACCACGCGCAGCGCCCGGCCCTTGACGTCGACGCCCTCCCAGAAGCTGCTGGTGCCGACCAGCACCGCATCGCCGTGCTCACTGAACGAGCGCAGCAGCGCATCACGGCTGTCCTGCCCCTGCACGAACATCGGCAGACGCATGCGCGTACCCAGCCGCTCGGAAATGCGTTGCAGTGCGCGATGACTGGTGCACAACACGAACGCACCGCCGCCGCTGGCTTCGATCACCGGCAGCGCCGCATCGGCGACGGCATCGGCGTAAGCGGGGTCGTTCGGCTCCGGCAATCCGCGCGGCAGATACAGCCGCGCCTGCTGCGCATAATCGAACGGACTCTCGACGCCGAGCGTTGCCGCATTTTCCAGCCCAAGCTGATCGCAAAAGTGCGAGAAATCGTTGCCGGCGGCCAGCGTCGCCGAGGTAAAAATCCAGGCACCGGGATAAGTCGCGCGCATGCGCTTGAATCCATCCGCAACGTTCACCGGCGTCGCGTGCAGGCTACCGCCGCGGCCGCTGGCTTCGACCCAGCGCACGAATTGCGGCTGCGCGGGCTGCAATACCAGATCAAGGCTCTCCAGCAATTTTGCGGCGCGCTCGACACAGGCCGCCAGTTCGGCGTTGCGCTCTTCGTAGGGCTTGACCTCATCGAGGAACGCGCCGAGTGCGGCCAGCGTTTGCGTCAGCGCTTCTTCCGCGCCTGGTCGCGAACGAAACGCATCCAGCGTCAGGCGATTCTGCATGCCGCCAAACACCGCTTCGAGCATCGACGCTTTCTGCGCCAGCTCGGTGGCGGCTTTTTCCAGGTCGGGCATGTCGCCGGATTTATCCGCTTCGCTGCGCGTATCTTTCGCCAGATCCTGCAATTGACGCGTGGAAACCCGGTTACCGAAAAATCCGGTGGCCAGTTCCGGTAGCTGATGCGCTTCATCGACGATGATGGCATCGCTGCCGGCGAGGATCTGGCCGAAGCCTTCCTCCTTGAGCAGGAAATCCGCGAACAGCAGATGGTGGTTGATCACCACCAGTTCCGCGGCCTGGGCATTGCGCCGCGCCTTGGCGACGAAGCACTCGCCGAAATCGGCGCACTTGGCGCCGAGACAGTTGTCGGCGGTCGAGGTGATGCGCGGCGTCAGCGGATCGTCGCTGGCATACGCGCCCATTTCGCTGA
Source organism: Stenotrophobium sp. (assembly GCA_050740035.1). GTDB lineage: Bacteria > Pseudomonadota > Gammaproteobacteria > Nevskiales > Nevskiaceae > Stenotrophobium. The sequence continues at coordinate 2,434 of JBOICJ010000138.1, forward strand.
GTTCGCCGGTAGTGGTGCTCTGCGCCCACTGTTCGACCGCACGCAGACGCGCCGGGTCGAAGCGCAGCCCGGGCATGCCTTGCGCGCGCTTCATGCGGTACAGGCACAGGTAGTTCGAACGCCCCTTGAGCAGCGCCGTGCGCACCGGCACGCGCAGCGCGTCCCTGACGCGCGGCAGATCGCGGTGGAACAGCTGATCCTGCAGATTCTTGGTGCCGGTGGAGACCACCACGCGCTTGCCCGACATCAGCGCCGGCACCAGATAGGCGTAGGTCTTGCCGGTGCCGGTGCCGGCTTCGACCGCCAGCGAATGTCCCTGATCCAGCGCCTGCGCGACCGCCTCGGCCATGCGCTGCTGCGGTTCGCGCGGCACGAAACCAGGCACGGCGTCCGCCAGCGGCCCCTCTGCGCCCAGCAGCGCCGCTGTTTCACCTTGGCGCATGGATCGCTCCGCTGCACGCATCCGGGTTACGGGGAACGCACACTCAGTTCGGCGGCGGCGCGCTGGGCGGCACCGGCGTCGCCTGATCCTGGGGTGGCGCGATCTGCAACAGCTGCTGCTGATAGGCCTCGACCTGGGCCTGGGCCTGGGCGGCGCCGTTGACGTTGCCGGCGGCGGCGCGAGCGTCGCGGATGGTGGCCCAGTTCTGCACGTCGACATAGATATTGCCGCGCGCAAGGCTGTTCGACTTCATCGCGACGTTTTCAGCCTGGCCGTAATCCTTCTGATCAAGGTAGGTGCTGGCCAGCGCCGACCAGACAAAGTAATTGCGCGGCTCGATGCGCAGCGCGCGGCCCAGCGT
>JBOICJ010000139.1:0-6622 GCA_050740035.1 Stenotrophobium sp.
CCCCCAACCCCTCTCCCGCAAGGGGAGAGGGGAGCAGGAGATGCTCGCTTCTAGGCCCTCTCCCATGGCGGGAGAGGGGTTGGGGAGAGGGGGCGACAAGCCATGAACATCGCGACCATCCTCGACATGGCGGCCGAGGCCTTCGGCGACCGTGTTGCCGTGGCTTCCGGCGACAGCCGCTACACCTATGCCGAGTTGCGCGAAGCGGCGTATCGCGCCGCCGCTGCGATCAAGGCCAGCGGCGCGCAGTATGTTGCGCTGCTGGACGTTAATAGCCCGGCCGCGTCCGTTGCCATCTTCGCTGCCGCGTTCGCCGGCGTGCCCTATGTGCCGCTCAACTATCGCCTGACTAAGCCGGAGATCAACGAGCTGGTCGAACGCATTGCGCCGGCGTACCTCATTACCAGCGCCGACTACGCCAAGCTGCTGGAGCCGCGTGCCGGTGTGCAGGTGATCGACCGCGCCGCGTTCCTGTCGTTGCCGCCAACCGATGGCGCGCCGCCGGAGATCGGCGACGACCCGCGCGCGGTCGCGGTGCAACTGTTCACCAGTGGCACCACCGGCAAGCCCAAGGCCGCGATCCTGCGTCACGAAAACCTGATGAGTTACATCGTTGGCACCGTCGAATTTGCTGCCGCCGACGAGAACGATGCGATCATCGTCACCGTGCCGCCGTACCACATCGCCGGCATCTCGGCGGTGCTGTCATCAACCTACGCCTGCCGCCGCATGGTGCAGCTCGAAGGCTTCGACGCCAAGGCATGGCTTGCCGCCTGCCGCGAGTACAGCGTCAGCAATGCGTTCCTGGTTCCGACCATGATCCAGCGCATCGTCGATCATCTGAGCGAGAGTGGCGAAGGCGCAAATCTGCCGGCGCTGCGTGCACTGGCCTACGGCGGCGGCAAGATGCCGTTGACGACAATCCAAAAGGCAATGCAGTTGCTGCCGCAGGTCGATTTCACCAACGCCTACGGCCTCACCGAAACCAGTTCGACCATCGCCGTGCTCGGGCCGGACGATCATCGTGCTGCTGCGGCCAGTAGCGATCCGGCAGTGCGCCGTCGTCTCGGCTCGGTTGGCAAGCCGGGCGCGGTCGAGTTGGAGATTCGCGACGACAGCGGCAAGGTGCTCGGCGCCGAAGAAGCGGGTCTCGTCTTCGTGCGCGGGCCGCAGGTCTCCGGCGAGTATTTGCAGCAGGGCAGCCAGCTCGATGCCGAAGGCTGGTTCCCGACCAAGGACCGCGGCTACCTCGACGCCGAGGGTTATCTGTTCCTTGATGGCCGTGCCGACGACGTGATCGTGCGCGGCGGCGAGAATATCTCGCCGGGCGAAATCGAAGACGTGCTGCTGTCGCATCCGGCGGTCGCTGATGCCGCGGTCGTCGCGATGCCGGATGAGCAGTGGGGCGAAGGTGTCGCCGCTGCGATTGTGCTCAAGCCGGGCGCGGCCGCGAATGCCGGCGAGTTGCAGGAACTGGTCAAGAGTAAGCTGCGTTCTTCGCGCGTGCCGCAGAAAATCGTGTTCAAGGATGCGCTGCCGTATAACGAGCTTGGAAAAGTTCTGCGTCGCGTGATTCGCCAGGATTTCGTCTGAGATTGCCCATGTTCGTCATTGAAAAAATTGTCGAGATCGATGCGCCCGCCGCACGCGTCTGGGAAGTCATCACCGATCTCAAGCGCTACCCGGAATGGAACCCGTTCATGCGCGAGTGCAGCACCACCTTCAAGCCCGGCGATCCCATCGACATGAAGGTGCAGTTGATGGCCAAGCCGCAGCCGCAACGCGAATGGGTGCTGGAGTATGTCGAGGGCAAGCGCTTCGCCTACAACATGAAGCCGGTGCCGGCGGGCGCGCTTTCGAGCTTCCGTTCGCACGAGGTCGAGGCGCTGTCCGATCACCGCACACGCTATCGCTCGTACTTCCACCTCAAGGGCTGGCTGATGCCGCTGGTGCGCGCCTTGCTTGGTGCGCGTCTGCAGAAAGGCTTTGCCGGCATGACGCAGGGCATCCAGCAGCGCGCGGAAAAAATCGCGGCAGAGCACAGCCCCGCTCGGCGGGCATAGCGCCGTGCGCGTTGTCGCCACGCCGTGCCGGATGGCGTCTTGAATTCCGCGGCTTTCCAGGAAAGCTCTACAGCACAGGCGTATGCCGAGCACCTGTTACAGACGCTCGACTGCCCGCTGCCTCGGGCCCTCAGAACCGCAAACGAACATCCGGCCCTGAGCTGGGCGCGCAGTGGCTTGATGAGCCTGACCGGGCGCGCAGACGGTGCGCCGCAGATGTGCCCGCTGTCGTTGGCGGCGTGTGCCGATGGTGCGTTGGCAGCGCTGGCGAGTCTGGCGCCTGCGCAGGCACTCGATGGCTTGTCCGGTTCGCGACTGCTGGCCGAACGCGCCGCCATCGCCGGGCACCGGCGTGCGGGCGCGAGTTCCGCCGCCGGCAATTGCCGCCTGTTGCAGACCCTCGATGGATTTATTGCACTGAATCTTGCGCGCGACGACGACTGGGTACTGTTGCCGGCATGGTTGGAGCGTGAAACTGCGGCGGCGCAAACTCAGGATTGGGCCGCGCTGCAGCGATTACTGCGCAACTGCACCATGCACGATCTGGTGGAGCGCGGCCGCCTGCTGGGTTTGGCCGTGTGCCCACGCGTGCCGCTGCCGACGCCGGCGGTGCTGTGGCAGCGCGAAATCGTGCGCGGCGGGCTGCAACGGCCACGCACGCGCCGTGTACCGCGTGTGCTGGATTTGTCGTCGCTCTGGGCCGGGCCGCTGTGCAGTCATCTGTTGCAGCGACTCGGCGCCGATGTGGTCAAAGTCGAAAGCACGCAACGGCCCGATGGCGCCCGACACGGGCCGGCTGCTTTCTTCGATCTGCTCAATGCCGGCAAACGCAGCGTGGCGCTGGATTTTTCCTCGGCACCGGGGCGCGAATGCCTGCGAGCGCTGATCGCGCAGGCCGATGTCGTGATCGAGGCTTCGCGTCCGCGCGCCTTGCGACAACTCGGCATCGATGCCGAAAGCATCGTGCGCAGCCAGCCGGGTCTGATCTGGCTGAGTATCAGCGGCTACGGTCGCGGCGGGCCGCAGGAAAACTGGCTGGCCTATGGCGACGATGCCGGAGTCGCGGCGGGCTTGAGTTATGTCATGCAGCAGGTGACGGGTGAAAGTATGTTTGTCGGCGATGCCATCGCCGATCCGCTCACCGGCCTGCACGCGGCGCTGGCGGCGTGGGCGCGCTGGCAGTCCGGTGCTGGCGGTCTGATTGCGCTGGCACTGTGCGATGTCGTGCGGCATTGCGGTCAGTTCCGGCGTCCACCGAATCTCGAAGCGCTGCGTCAGCGGCAGCAACAGTGGCAGGAGATCGTGCGCGAGGTCGGTGTCGCGGCTTGTCCGCCGCAGGCACGCGTCGCCAGCGCTGCTGCACCCGCACTGGGCGCCGACACCGACGCCGTGCTCAGTCAGTGGCATGCGGCATGCTGATTCGCAACGCACAAATCAATTTCGACACGCTGGCCGATGTGCGGATTACCGGCGGCCGCATCGCCGAGATCGGCACAGGGCTCGTCGCACAGAACGACGAGTCGGTGATTGAAGCACGCGGCGGTGCACTGCTGCCGGGCCTGCACGATCACCACCTGCATCTGTATGCCTGTGCTGCTGCCCGCGCGTCGGTGCCCTGCGGTCCGCCGCAGGCGCACGATGCGGCTGCGCTGGGCGCGGGCCTGCGTGCCGCAGCCGATATGCTCGCTGCCGGAAGCTGGCTGCGTGGCGTCGGTTACCACGAGTCGGTGGCGGGCGATCTTGACCGCGACTGGCTCGATGCCGTGGTGCCGGACCACCCACTGCGCATTCAGCATCGCAGTGGGCGGTTGTGGATACTCAATTCCTGCGCCTTGCGCGAGATCGCTGCAGAAAGCGAGGTGAATACTCCGCTGGAGCGAATCAGCGCGCGCGCCACCGGCCGGCTTTACGACGGCGATGCCTGGCTGCGTAGCCGCATGTCCTCCATGCGACCCTCACTGCACGGCATCAGCCGCCTGCTTGCGAGCCACGGCATCACCGGCATCACTGACACCAGCCATCACAACGGCCCGGCCGAACTGGCCGGATTTTCCGAGGCGCATGCGCGCGGTGAATTGCTGCAAGAAGTACGCGTGATGGGCGATGCGCGGCTCGACGACGTGCCGGATATCGCCGGTGTCGCGCGCGGCGAACACAAATTTCACCTGCACGAAAACGATCTGCCGGACTTTGACGGACTTTGCGCGCAGATTCGCCGCAGCCATCGCTGCGGACGCGGCGCGGCGTTTCATTGCGTGACGCGCACCGACCTGGTGTTTGCGCTGGCGGCTTTGCGCGAGGCCGGTAGCGTCTCCGGTGACCGCATCGAGCACGCGGCGATCGTGCCGCCGGAACTGATGCCGCAGTTGCGTGAACTGGGTGTGACCGTGGTGACGCAGCCGCATTTCATTGCCGAACGCGGCGATGCCTATCTGCGGGACGTCGCCGCCGAGGATAAGCCGTGGCTGTATCGCCTGCGTGGGTTTCTGAATGCTGGTGTGCCGCTGGCGGGCGGCAGCGATGCACCTTATGGCGATATCAGCCCATGGGCGGCAATGCAGGCGGCGGTGAGTCGCAGCAGCAAAAGTGGTGCGGTGATGGGGTACGACGAATCGCTGACGCCCGAGCAGGCGCTGGCACTGTTTTTATCGCCGCTGGATACGCCCGCCGCCGCGCCACGCCGCATCATCGTCGGCGCATCCGCCGATCTCTGCCTGCTCGTCACCCCGTGGTGCGAAGCGCGGGTGGATTTGTCGCAGGTGAAGGTACGACTTACGCTCAAGAACGGCTCAGCTATCTGACGCACGAATGAAGGCAAAGCTAGATGCGGTTCGCCGGCTCACTGTGCCCTACGATGCTGGCTTACGACTTCCCACGCTGCAATATCACCGACAACGACCCGAAATGATGGATGAGGTTCGGGCAATTTGACGGTGCCAAGTTGACTGAGCCACAGCGGTGCGCGTGCCGTGAGTTTAAGTCTGAGATGTGACCACTCATAACTGAGTTGCCCGTCGGTAACTGTCAACAGTTCAATGACGCTGCCACGACCAATCTTCTTTGCGTCGAAGCGATAGCCGCGTCTCGCGGACTCAATGTGCACTTGCTGAAGATAAGCCGCAATGTGCTTTCCTGGATCTGCGGATTCAAGAAAGCGCGCGAGTTGGGGGTGATTCTTGTAGCCGCGGGTCTGGCCTGCGAGAACGGCTTGGGCAAGCAAGCCCTCACGCCACAAAGCAACAAGGCCCTTAGCGTCCAGATACTGCGGGTGCAACGACCAGAGACGCATCCGTGCTTCACCGTGGGGTCAACTGAAACTAGATCGATCAAAGATTATTCCGCCGGGTCAGCCAAGACAAACGCAGGTTGTTTGACCTCGTGCCACTATTTACGCGGCTGTTGCATGGGGCTACCTAAAAATCCGGATGACTTGTTGGCGATTCAGGTGAACCCACCATCCGCTCTTGATATTTTCCTGACATGCAATGTTATTAAATATTTATATAATTTAAATTAAATAAAATAAAACAATTCTCAAAGACTACAACCGAAGAGCGGGTGGCAGAGCTTTAGGTTTTTGCTGGATTAGGCGTTTTATCAAGCGCCTAGTCCATGCGGAGTATGAATTTCGAGAATGGATTTGCAAAACTCCGTTGCAGTCAATCCCACCTTCTCCGAGATGCGCCATGAGTGCAGCGGCGGTCAGCACAAACGCAGGGACCAGCCCGGTTAAATCCGCGGCACGGGTCGGGCGTCCGCCGCGCGTGAGTGTGCAGGCGATCGTCGATGCGGCGCTGGCGATCGGGCTGGAAAAAGTCACGCTGAAACAGATTGCCGACCAGCTCGGCGTGGCGCAGGCGACGCTGTATCGCCACGTCAGCAATCGCGACGAACTGGTGCGGCTGGCGGCGTTCCAGTTGACGCTGTCGCGGCGTATGCCAGGTGTGGCAGACGCGCACTGGTCCGATCTGGCGACCCGCTATGCCGAGAGCCTGTTCGACTCCTTCGTTGCCGAGCCGCTGCTGATTGCGCAGTTACTCAAGGGCGAACTGGGCCCGCACGCCGAAGTGGATGTGCTGGAGCAGTTTCTGGCGGCGATCACGCAACACGGTTTTTCCGAGATCGAGGGCGTGCAGCTGTTTCACGCCATCGGCATGATTACCATCGGCGCGGCGGCCGGCAGCATCGGCCTGCACGCCAGTGCCGCTGCGGGTCAGCCGTGGCAGGCGGCGATGCAAAACACGCTGGCGGAACGCGATGCCAGCGAGTTGCCGCGCGTGCGCCGCGTGTTGCCGGCGACGCTCCAGGCCGACCCGATTCCCTGGCTGCCGGCGCTGAAGGCGCTGTTGTCCGGCATCGCTGCGGCGCGTGGCGAATCGCTGCCGGCGGCTGCGGCAAAAAAATTTCCACACCCCACACGACTGAAGAGCCGCGCTGCCGGCTAACACCTGAGGAGATGTTCCCATGACTGCACCTGTCGCAAATGCCACTGGCCGCGCCGAGATCAACGGCCTGATCTTCAACCCGTACTCCAAGGATTTCATCCGCAATCCCGATCC
>JBOICJ010000140.1:0-19481 GCA_050740035.1 Stenotrophobium sp.
TGGCCTGCCGGAACAGCGCGGTTTCGTCCTCGTCGGCCTCGTCTGTGCGGGCGGTAGGGGCGGGCCGGGTTTTGTCTTCAGGTGTCATCGACTTGATTCCTGCGACAGGGTCAACTGCGACAAGGGCTGTGCCGTAGCGTTCACCAGAGTTTAGCCAAAGACGGCCGAGCTTCTCCTGCCCTGTCAAATCACATAAGATACGCCCTCATGATTTACGCGCTCTGTGGCGTCTTGATGACAGACCATGGGTGGCCCGGCACGGGCAGCAGGTTCAACTTTCACCTCAACCCCTCCGTAAACGATGAAGCCCGGTGTGTGCCGGGTTTTTGTTATTCAAAAGGATTTCGAGGACAGCATGCTGCAAAACATACGTGACAGTCTCGATGGCTGGGTGGTCTGGCTCATCGTGGGAATCATCGTGGTTCCGTTCGCCTTCTGGGGCATCGAGTCGTTCCGCACGGGCGGCGGCGATCCGGTGGTGGCCAAGGTCGGCAGCCAGGAGATCACGCAATCCCAGTTCCGCAACGGCTACGAGCAGCGCTATCAGCAGCTGGTGTCGATGATGGGCGACAAGTTCCGCCCGGACATGATCGACCAGACCCGTTTCCGCGCTTCGGTGCTGGCCGACATGACCCAGGAAGCGATGCAGCAGCAGTATGTGCGCAAGCAGGGTTACTACGCCGGCGATGCGGAACTGTACAACTACATCAGTGCGATCCCGGCGTTCCAGAACAATGGCAAGTTTTCCGACGATGCCTACAAGACCGCGCTGTCGCGTCGCGGGTTGTCGCCGGAACATTTCGAGACGCAGTTGCGCAGCTCCCTGGAAATCGACCAGATGCGCAACGCCGTGACCGATACCGCATTCGTCAATGAAGCGGCGGTGGCGCAGGCCTATCGCATCGACAACGAGCAGCGTGCGCTGTCCTACGCGGTTTTCGACTACAAGAAATATCTGCCGGGCATCACCATCACCGACGACCAGGTGAAGGTGCGTTACGACAGCAACAAGCTGCAATACATGGCGCCGGAGCGGGCCAAGCTGGCCTACCTCGAGTTGTCGATGGACGACCTGCCCAAGGCGGCTGCACCGCAGCAGGACGTCCTCAAGGTGATCTACGACACCGAGAAGGATTCGATGTTCACGACGCCGGAACAGCGCAAGGCGCAGCACATTCTGGTGGCCTTCGGTGCCGACAAGGCTGCGGCCAAGGCCAAGATCGAAGCGATTGCGGCGCAGCTCAAGAACGGTGCGGATTTCTCGGAACTGGCGAAGAAGGATTCGGACGACACCGGCTCCAAGAGCCAGGGCGGCGAACTGGGCTGGGTGCAGCGCGGCCAGATGGTGGCGCCGTTCGACAAGGCCCTGTTCGGCCTCAAGGATGGCGAAACCAGTGGGCCGGTCGAGTCGCAGTTCGGCTGGCACATCATCCATCTCGAGGCGATCAAGCCGCGCACAACCAAGCCGTTCGATGATCCTGCGGTGCAGGCGCAGTTGATCAACGTCTATCAGCAGAAAGAACTGCAGAAGCGTTTCCAGGAAAGATCGGAAAAGCTCGAGCAGTTGGCGTTTGAAAACCCCGCCTCGCTCGACGTCGCCGCCAAGGCGCTCAATCTGAAAGTGCAGACGACCGACTGGATGACCCGCCAGGGCGGCAGCGGCATCGCCGCGAATCCGTCGGTCCAACAGGTGGCGTTCGCCAAGGAGACGATTTCCGACGGCGATAACAGCAAGCCGATTTCCCTGTCGCCCGGGCATGTCGTGGTGGTGCGCAAGGCCGACTATGAGGCGGCGCGGCAGAAGGAGCTGAGCGAAGTGGTCGACACCATCCGCACGACGCTCAAGGACGACGCGGCCAAGGCCAAGGCGTTGCTGGAAGCGCAGCAGATGGCGGCTGCGGCCCGTGCCGGCACGTCGCCACTGGCGCAGCTGGCTGCCGCGCGCGGCGTCGCGCTCAAAACCGTCGGGCTGGTGCGTCGTGATGACAGTGCCCAGGACAAGCAGATCGTTGCCGAACTGTTCCGCCTGCCGCGTCCGGCAAAGCAAGGCGACATCTCGGCCAGCAACACCCCGCTGGCCGATGGCGACGCCGTAGTAGTGGCGCTGACGGCGGTACAGGAACCGGTGTGGCCGCCGAAAGACAAGGACGACATCGCCAAGGCGCAGCAACTCGGCAGTCAATTGCGCGAGATGGTGGCGGGCGCGGAATTCGCCGGTTACCGCAAGACCATGGCCGAGCAGATCAAGGTCAAGGTCGTCAATGCGCCGGTCGCCGACAATCCCAATCCGGACGATTGATCGACGCATACGGATTCAGCGGCATGAAAAAGGCCGCCGGACATTCCTCCGGCGGCCTTTTTCATGGAGACGGGTTTCAGCTTTCGCCGTCGAACGACATGCCCATCATGTTGTAGCCGGCATCGACATAGACGATTTCGCCGGTGATGCCCGACGCCAGGTCCGAGCACAGGAACGCCGCAGCGTTGCCGACTTCTTCGATGGTGACGTTGCGCTTGAGCGCCGAGGCCTTCTCCGCTTTCGACAGCATGCTACGGAAGCCGGTGATGCCGGCGGCCGCCAGCGTCTTGATCGGGCCGGCCGAGATGCCGTTGACGCGGATTTTTTCTTCGCCGAGTTCAGCCGCCATGAAGCGCACGTTGGCTTCGAGGCTGGCCTTGGCCGGACCCATGACGTTGTACATCGGCACCGCACGCACCGCGCCCAGGTAGGTCAGCGTCAGCATCGCACTGTTACGGCCGGTCATCAGCGGCTTGGCGGCTTTGCCCAGTGCGGCAAACGAGTAAGCGGAGATGTCATGCGCGATGCGATAGCCTTCGCGCGTCACCGCGTCGAGATACTTGCCCTGCAACTGCTCGCGCGGCGCGAAGCCGATGGAATGAATCAGCACGTCGAGCGCGCCCCACTGCTTGCGCAACTCGGCAAACACCGCGTCGATTTCCTGATCGACGCTGACGTCCAGCGGCAATACGATTTTCGAGCCGCACTCGGCGGCGAAATCGGTCACGCGGCTTTTCAGGCGGTCACCCTGGTAGGTGAAAGCCAGCTCCGCGCCCTCGCGCTTCATCGCCTCGGCGATGCCGGTGGCGATCGAGCGATCGCTGGCGACGCCGGTAATCAACGCTTTTTTGCCTGTGAGAAAACCCATGGGAAATCCTTTTCGGTGGAGAACACAAGCGGATGGGGGCGCAGCCGGGCACGGCGCCGCCATCACCAAGGTCAGGAAGGCAGGAAGTTGATCGGGTAGTTGGGATAGGTGAAGGCCGGCACATTCTTGGCGCCGAAATTCAGCAGCTTGACGCGCTGCACGACCTTGTTGGCCAGGTCCGGATCGCTGAAGGTGCTGGAAACCAGCGTGCAACTGGTCACCGAGCCATCCGGTGCGATCGTCAGGCTGACCACGATCTTGCCCGCGCCCATGTTGGCATTCTCGCGCATGGCGCGGTTGAAGATGGCGTAGAACGCCGCCTTGCTGCGATCGAACGTCAGCTGGATTTCTTCCAGCGTGCGCCCCGCGACCATCCGGTCGCCGCCCTGGCCTGGCTTGGTCTTGTCGCGGCCGAAGCCGATCGGACTCTCGACGCTGGCGGTGCGCCGCTGGTCGAGCCGCGTGCCGCTGTCGCGACGGTCCGCCGTGCCTTGCGTGGTCGTGGTGATGCCGCCGCTGGCGTCGCCGGCGGTGGCCGAAAATGCTGCTGCGTCAGCCGCCGACACCGCACCGCCGCCGCCGGCACTGGCCGCCGCCGAGCGGCGGTTGGCGTTGCTGGCGGTGATGACCGGGCTGCTGAGGTTGGCCAGGTCTTTGGACAAGGCCAGCAGGCCCGAATGCTGTGCCACCTGGCGTGCGTGCTCGACCTGCATTTCATGCGTCGGCGGCGGAGTCGGCGTCGGTTTGGGCTGGGTCTGCTTCTGCGGTTTGGGCGGCTCCGGCACCGGCTTCTTTTCAGGCGTCGGTGCGGGTTCCTGCTGCTTGGCGGCAACCGGTGCCTTGGGCTGTTTCAGCAGTTGCGCATAGCGCATCTTGCCGGCGTCGCCGCCGCCTTCCTGCAGGCCCACCAGATGAATGAAGGGAATGATGATGCCGAGGATGATGTACAGCACGATCAGGATCGTGCTGATGCGCTTGTAGCGGCGCTCGGCGTTGCTGGCGTAGTCCCAATGGCTGATGGCGAAGGAAGTCATGGGATCGCGGCTTCCGGCTTGTGCTGGATCACGTTCAGGGAGATGCGCGCGAAGCGCTCATCCGAGCAGGATTTCATGACTTTTTTCAGCAGCGAGTAGGGAATGCTCTTGTCGGCGAGAATGTTGATCTCGCCGCGGGTGATGCCGGTATCGTCCGGTTGTTGTTCGAGACGGACGTTTTTTTCAAAGTAATCTTTCAGGCCCGGCAGGCTGTCGGCGTTCAGGTTGTCGGCGTCGGCAACGCTCATGATCAGATGGTTGTCGACCAGAATATCCTTGCGCGTAATCATCAACTGGGTCGCGGCATGCGGCCGGGTCTGCGAAGTCGATTGCGGCAGTTGCAGGGTTTTGTCGTTGGGCCGCATTTCGACCGCAGCGATGCTGACCATTAGATAGAAAACCAGAATGGCGAACACGTCGATCATCGAGACGATGTTGATCGGCACGTCGCGGCTGTCCTGCGTGTATTGCCGTTCGATGCGGCGGATCTTGCGCGGCGATCTCATGGCTTGGCTCCGGCCGCGGCCTGCGCTGGTGGCGCATCGCCGATGGAGATCAGCGGGAACATGTCGCGGGAGTGGTTATTGCCCAGATCGACGCCGTCCGGCAGATTGCGCGCGGCATCCATCACCTGCACCAACGTATTGTAGGCGACGTCCGGATCCAGCAGCAGCGTGATCTGTTCCTCGCTGGGCGCGGCCTGCTTGATCTCAAGCAGGCGCTCGGCCAGGGTTTTGACGTCGTGGCCTTCGGAGATGTTCGGGATGCTGGTGGTGTGGCCCTGGCGATCGCTCAGTTCCAGCCGGTCGCGATGGATCACGACCGTCAACTGCTTGTGCAGGGGCTGTTCCTGCGGAACCGAATCCGGCGAAGGCAGGTCCAGCCCGAGGGCATTGAGCTGATCCGCTGCCAGCGAAGCCGATAGCAGCAGGAAGAACACCAGCACCGCGAACACGTCGATCATCGAGACGAGGTTCAGGCGCACGGCGAGCGACCGCGTGCGGTTATGACGCTGCAAGCGGCGGATACGATGGGATGATTTCATCCGATGACGAACCTGGGCGGCGAAATGGGAGCGGCTGCGGTTTTAGCGCTTGTTGCCGCTGCGTGCACTGACCAGTTTCATGCAGCACATTTCCAGGCCATCGACGAGTTCGTTGGTGCGGGTCTGGAGATAGGAGTGAATCAGCGCAAACGGGATTGCCACCAGCAGGCCGAATGCGGTGCAGTTCATGGCCTCGGAGATGCCAACCGAGAGCAGGTCGGCTTTTTCCACTGCATCGGCGTGCGACAGTGCGGCAAAGGCGCCGATCAGGCCGATCACCGTGCCGAGCAGGCCGAGCAGGGTGGAGACGTTGGAAAACGTGCCGATGTAGTGCGTACGCTTTTCGATCAGCGGCGTCACTTCCATCAGGCTTTCCTCGATGGCGAGTTCGAGGTCGCTGCGCGTGGCGCCATGCGTGCGCGCATGCATCAGGGTGCCGGCCATGACGCGGCCGACGGCGCTGTCCGAGGCGGTGGCAAGACGTTCGGCGGCGTCGTAGTCGCCCTTGTCGAGCAAGGGTTGCAGTTCGTTCCAGAGCAGGCGATTTTCACGCTCGGCCTTGCGCAGGAACAGCCAGCGTTCGATGGCGATGCCCAAGCCGACGACCAACACCAGCGCGATGGGGTACATGAACGCGCCGCCTTTCTGAAAAAATCCCAGGATGTGGGTAAGAAATTCCATGCTGCAATCCTCTTGCTTGGCCTGCCGTGTTTAGCGGATGAGTGAATAGTTAAAGGGTAATGAAACGAGTGCCGGGTGTTGCCGATTTCAGATACATGTTCCAAACAGATTCAAATCCAGTGTTGCCGCGATGCCGTCAATGCGTCGCTTTTTTCTCTGCGGCCGCCGACAGCGCCTCGTAATACTGCACCTGCCGCTTGAAGACCGATTCGTCGATCGGCAGCATCTGCGCCTGCAGCAGTCGCGCCGGACGGTCGATGCCTTTCTGCGCATGCGAACTGCGCCAGGGCGTGATGTAAAGACCGATCGGCGATTCGCTATTGTCGCCGACTATGGTGGTTCCTGCTTCGTCTGCATGCGCGTCCGCCGGTTTTTTTGCAGTGCCGCCGGGCGCCTGCGTGTCCACTGCCGGCATTTCGTCCAATACGGTGTCCGCCGCCGGAGCGGGAGACTGCGCCTGGTCAGCGCCCTGCGCGAATGCCGACGCGGACAATGCCAAAATTGCGACTGAAAATATAGTCTTCACGGCTGCTTCTTCGATGTCGTGGGCTTGACGGGTATCGCCGGGGCTGCCGCAGCAGGTGTTTTCGCAGCCGCCGCCGGAGTGGTTGTAGCCGCCTGCGATTTCTCCAGTTCGGCCACCCACGCGGAAACCCGCAGATCCTTCATGCCGTCGAGGCGCTGGTATTCCTTGTATTGTGCCAGCGCATCGGCCGGGCGTTTCAGATAACTGTCGTAAAGAATACCCAGATTGAGATGGGCCTCGGCATCGTTCGCATCGATATCGAGCGCCTGTTTGTAGGCCTGCTCGGCGCGCAGGTAGTTTCCGGATTGGCGGTACAGCACGCCCAGCCAGTTGTAAGCCACCGCGTTCTGCGGGTTGACCACCACGGCGCGCGAGAAGGCGCCGATCGCCTGCTGCGGCTGGTTGGCGCGGGCGTAAAGGATGCCCAGATTCGTCAGCGGGCCGGAATACTGCGGAAAATCCCGGGCCAGATCGCCGAAGGCTTTTTCGGCCTCCGGGATCTGCTGCTGTTTCATCAGGTCCAGTGCGGCGTTGAAGCGGCCGTCTGCATCGAGTTTGTCGGGCACCGGCTTGGCCGGCTGCGGTTTGGCCGTGGTCGCGGCTTGCGCGGCCGGTGCGGTGGTTCCGGGCTTGATCACGCTGCTGCAGGCACCGAGCAGCGCCAGCATCGCCAGCAGCAGGGCCTGGCGCAAGACCGGCATCGTGGACGCGGCGCGCAGGTTATTTGAGCGTTGCATAGATCGTCTCGCTCTTTTCGCGTTTGGCATATTGCCCGGGCGCCAGCGTCACCAGCGCGGCGTAGCTCTTGGCGACCCAGTCATCGTAGATGTTCTGCTGGATGCGCTTCAGATTGACCTCGTGTGCCTTGATGGCTTGATCGATGAAGGGCTCGGCCTGCTCTTCGATCAGCAGGTTGTACTGCTCCATCTCCAGCCCGGACAGCTTCTTCGGCCGTTCCGAGTCGAGGATCGACTGGCCGAAGTCGCGATAGAGATCGCCCAGCTGGTAGGTCGCGGCGGTGTCGATATCGCTGTAGCCGTAACTCATCGTCTTGTTCAACTGCTGGATGGCTTGTTCCATCGCGGTTTTCTTTTTCGCAACGCTCTTGTCCAGCGGCAACATCAAGTGCAGTTGCTTGACGTCGTCCGCCGCGAGCGTGGCCAGGGTCAGGCTGGAGTGGGCGGCAAGGCTGTGCGTGGCGTCGGTGCGATCGGCACCGGCGCTGTCGTCCGCCGCGACGATTTCATGCAGCCAGTAAATCTGTTTCTGGGTGTCGCCGCGATCCTTGCTGATGTCGACCAGGCGGCTGCGGGCGAGCATGGCGCGATCCAGCGGACGCGGATAGGCGCTGACGTACTGTTCGTAAGCTTTCTCGGCGCCGGCGACATCCTTGGCCTGGTCGTACAGGCTGGCGGCGAGCCACGCCGCTTCGGTGCGCGTGGCCGGGCTTTCGCCGCCACTCTGGCTGATGCGCTCGAAAGTCTGCGCGGCCTGCAGCGGCTTGCCGTCTTTCTGATAGGCGACGGCCAGCTTCTTGTCGACATCGGCGGTCAGTGCATTATCCGGATAGCGGCTGCGGAAGGACTCCAGCACCGTGATCGCGGCCGGCCAGTCGGAGAGCTTGATCAATGCCGCCGACGCATCGTATTCGGCCGTGGGCCTGATCTTGGCGTCCGGCGTCACGCTGGAAACGCGCAAGAACTGGTTGGCAGCGGTGCGCAGATCGCCCTTGTCGCGTGCGGCCTCACCCTGCTTGTAAATGGATGCGGCCAGTTGCTCGACGATCAGCGACCGGTTGGGCGACGCCGCCGGCGTCAGCTTCAGTTCCTCGCTGTAGGCGGTCTCGGCCAGCGGGTAATGCTGTAACGCGAACTGCGAGTCGGCGGTCACGGTCCACGCCGAGCGGCGCAGCATGTAATCCACTTCGCGCGGCCAGTTCAGGACGCGGGCAGCGACGCCGATCGCCTCGTCGTAAGCCTTGAGTTCGTACAACTCTTCGGCGCTGCGAGTCAGTACACGCACCACTTCGCGATTATTGGGGAAGGCGCCTGCGAATTTCTTGCTGGCATCGATCGATTGGCGCAGCGCTGCGGCTTTCTGCTCGGGCGGCACTGCCTGGGCGTATTTTTCGTAGGCCAGTACCGAAGCGTAACCGGCGTCGGGGGCGCGGGGATATCCGGGATAGCTGTACGCGGTGTGCGCGTAAGCCGCCGCGGCCTCGACGACCTTGCCGCCTTCGAGCAGGCAATCCGCCAGCGCAAAATTGATCTCGGCAATCTCGGGGTCCTTGGGGAAAACTTCCATCAGGCGCTGGTTCCAGTGCGCGGCGGTCAGGAAGTCGGCCTGGTTTTTAAGCTTGTCCTGCTGGCCTCGTGCCTGGTAGTACTTGGCCAGATCGGCCATGTGGATGCGCAGTTCACCCAGCACCGCAGCGGTGGCCGGTTTGCCGCCCCAGTAAGGCGCAGCCGGGTCGTAGGTCGTGGCGTAGCGTTCTTTTTCCTTGACCACGAGATCGTTGAAGCCGCCGGCGAGGTCGGCGGCAATCACGCGCGACTGGAAGTCCGGGGCCAGACTGTCCTGCGGATGGCGGCCGATGAAATCGGCAAAAGTCTGTGCGGCGTCGGTATAGCGCCGCTTATCCAGCAGCATGTCGCCCAGCGAGGAGTAGATCAGCGGATAGAAACGCGGATCGCCTTTCTTCGCCAGATAGTCGTCCGCGGCTTTGCCGCCGCCCAGCGCGATCAGCGAAAGATCGACGACGCGCAGGGAGTCCTGCGCAAGATCGGCCTTGTTGCGGGCGACGCTCTTGAGCGCATCTTCGGAGCGATACAGCTTGCCCGGCGGCAGTTCGCGGTCGAGGATGGCGATGAACACATCCAGCGCGCCTTCGTAATTGGACTGCTTGAAGCGCGACCAGCCGAACTTGTACTGCGCGTTGTTGAAGAACGGCGTCTTGTCGCCGAGGTCCATCACAACCTTGTATTCGGTCTCGGCCTCGGCATAGCGATGCTTGAGGAACAGCAGCTCGGCGCGGCGGAAGTGCGCGTCGCCGGCCAGATCGGAATCGGGATAATCGTGGGTGAGATGCGCCAGGCTGTCGATGGCGGCGTCGGTCTGGCCGTCGTTCTGGTAGGCGCGCGCCAACTGGTAGAACACCCGGTCGTTGTGCTTGTCGGTGGGGTTGGCGTACAGCATGTCGTTGTACAGCTTGATCGCCGACTGCAAGGATTTTTCGGTGGCCGGGCCGTTGCCGGCGTCGTCGGCCATCTGCACCTGCAGATCGGCCATGCGGCGCTGTGCTTCGGCCTTGGTATCGGCGTCCGGCTCGAGCTTGAGCAAGGCCTTATAGTTCTCCAGCGCTTTTTGCGAATCGGCGGCGATGGGCTCGGATCGGATGATCGGCAGGACATCCGGATCTGGCGCGTTCTTGTCGATGGCGCTGATCGGCGGCGCGGCATTGCGCACCACGGCCGGCGTGCAGGCCACCACGCCGAGCAGCAGCAGGCCCGATGCGAGTGGCAGACGATTACTTGTCATTGAACTGCCCCTTCATCTGTTGGTCGTACAGACGCGCCAGTGCAAAGCGGGCCTCCACCAGGTATTTCTCGATGGTTTTCTTCTGCCCTTCGAGTTCCTTGATGGACATGTCCTGCAGGATTTTCGATTGCTGGCTGGCGAGGTCGGCCAGGATCGGCAGCAGCGCATCGGCGCGCGCCTGCAGCGCCTGGATGCGCTCAAGCTCGCCGTTGAAATTGCGCGGCGCGGCCGCGAGCTTCAGGTCGATGGCGGCGGGCGGCCCTTGAACGAGTTTCGAGCTGTAACTGCCGGGCGCCACCAGCGCGTTTTCGGCGCGCAGCTTGACGACCGGCACCGGCCAGGGCGGCGTCCAGCCGGCGGTGGCGCGCTGGAACAGGGTCTGCGGGCCGACTTCCGGGCGATCCTGGTTGATATAGGTTTTCTGCAAGGCATCGAGCCGCTGTTTCCAGCTTTCGATGTTGCGGCTCATCAGGCGCACGTCGCGGTAATTCTTGAGCGCTTCCTGGTAGGGATGCTCGGCGATCAGGTTTTGCAGGTAGTAGGTTTCCGGCGCATCCGGCAGGTCGTGCAGATTCCACTCCCATCCCGATTCGGCGTCGCTGTCGCGGCGCACGATGGTCTCGACCATGCGGTTCTGGCGGATCGACACCATCGCAGCTTCGGCGCGCTGGCGGTTGGTCTCGAGTTTTTTGACCGCTTGCTCGTAATATTGCAGAGCTTCGGTGTGCGCGCCGAGGTTGTCCAGCGCGTAGGGAATCGCCAGCCAGCCTTCCTGGACGGCCGGGTCCATCGGATCGCGATGAATCAGCTCGACCCAGGCCGCCAGCGCGCGCCTCATGGATTTCTGCTTGTCGCTGGAGATGCCGCTGAGCTTGAACGTCGGCTGGCCCGCGCGCGACAGGTCGTTGCGGTCGAGGAAACCGGGGCGCAGCAATACGCCCAGGGTCGAGAGCTGGCTGAAAGGCCCCTGGTTGAATTCGTCGTCGACATCGGCATGGCGCTGGCGCTCGCCGCGTTGCATCAGTTCGGCCCAGCCGACGCCGAGTAGCGCGCGGTTGGAGAACGGCCCCTTGCTGCGCACGCGCGACAGCACCGCTTTGGCGCTGCCGCCCAGCTGGTCATGCAGAAAATTCCAGCCCAGCGTCAGGTTGGCCTTGTCGCGTATCGCCAGATCGTCCAGCGTGGCGACGCGCATGCGACCGATGCGGTCGATGATGTCGCGGCCCTGCGGCACATGGCCGCTGTTGATCAGGGCGACGCCGAGGTTGTAACGGGCGTAGGGCGTCTGGTCGCGTTCGGTTTCGGGATGATTGAGCGTGACCGCCGCGCCGGCATAGTCGCCTTGGGCGAGCTGCACTCTGGATTCGAGATCCTGCCATTTCAGCTGCAACCGCGCCGGCAGGGATTTTTTTGCGTCCTTGAGCGTCGCCGCGGACTGATCGAGATGGCCGCGGTCGTAATAAAACTCGGCGAGCCGCAGATATTCCTTGGCCAGACGCAGGTGATCGTCGGTAGTCGCCGCGAGGCTCCTGAAGATCGGCTCGGCTTTTTCCGCCATGCCGAACGACAGATAGGTCTCGGCCAGTTGCCAGCGATAGGCCTCGGGCATGGCGCTGATGTCGGCGCCCTTGCCAAGGCCCAGCAATTCGACCAGCGCCGAAAAATCGCGGCCGTCATCGGCCAGATATTGCGATTCGCCGAGGTAGGGTGCGTTGTCCGAGCCGGGGGCGTAACGGTCGGCGGCCATCGCCGTGGCGGGCAGAATCAGCGCGACCAGGAGCAGGGGCAGGGATTTCATTGCTGGCGCCGTCCCTGGTGGAGCGTGAATTCCGGCTTGGAGACGCGGGTGTAGCGGCCGATATCGAGCTCAAGTTCGGCAGGGCTGTTGTCTTTTTCGAAGATGGCGTCGTAGCTGCCGGTAATGGGTTTGTCGCTGCTGCGGGCGTCGGCGTATTGCGCGCTGAACTCGGCGTGCAAGCGGTGTGAGCCAGGTTTCAGATTGGCGCGCAGGATTCGCACCAGGTTGCCCTGGCTCAGCAGCAGTGCCTTGCCTTCGTTCTCGGCGAAGCTGATGTCCTGCACGGCGCCACCATCGAACGAGACGCTGACTTTTTGCAGCAGCAGGCTCGGGATGCGCATGCCGACAAACACCGTCACCCGGCTGTAGCCGGGATACAGCGCGTCCCGTTCTACCGATTGCGCTTCGGCATTGAAGCTCAGCACTTCGCCCTTGACGTCCTGGATCGCGGCATCGAGCTTGAGCGCGTTGGCGTCCGGCGCGGCCGGCTTGGGCGGTGGTGATGCCATGAGTTCAGGCGGCTTGGCTTGCGCGGTTGCGCAGAGCGCAGCGGCTGCCAGGACAAAGACTCTCACGGCCATGCGGCACGAATTAGGAAGCATGCAGGAATGGTTTTTGGCGATTTCGGTTCGAGTCTACCAAATTGCCAAGGTCTGCTGCTGTCGGACAGGACCGTGACCGCACTGCGGCGACGAGCGGCGCATCGAGGCAGATGAGCAGGCTATGTTTTTGTCGTCGGCCGCGGCCGCCGGCGTCACCCGCTGTCCGGCTCGTGAAGATAAAGCATGTTATATTTTATATTATATTAAATTATTTATATTATAAAATATAACATTATTTTTCATGCTATCCCTTAAAGCGGGTAGGTGTCAGGTCGCGCTGGGAGGCTTGAACCGATCCTTCCACCGCCGCAGCGCGGTGAAGACTTCGAGCTCGGTGTGCAGCGCGTCGCCGCTCCAGCGGCTGGCCGCGGCGGTCACGTCCGGCTGCTGTGTGCGCAGGAACGGATTGATCTGCAATTCCTGCGTCAGCGTCGTCGGCAGACTCGGCTGCCGGTTCGCGCGCAGCGTCTGGACGCACTCGATGTGCGCGCCGATCGCGGCGTTTGCCGGCTCCACCGCGGCGGCGAATGCCAGGTTGGACAGCGTGTATTCGTGCGTGCAGTAGACGCGGGTGTCGCCAGGCAGCGCCGCGAGGCGTGACAGCGATTGCCACATCTGCGCGGGCGTGCCTTCAAACAGGCGGCCGCAGCCGGCTGAGAACAAGGTGTCGCCGCAGAGCAGCGTGCCGGGCGTGGCGTAGGCGATGTGGCCGAGCGTGTGGCCGGGCAGGGCGATGATCTCGAATTTCCGTCCCAGCAGGTCGATGCTGTCGCCGTCGTCGAGCAACTGCGTCAGGGTCTTGATCTTTGCCGCTTCGGCGCGCGGGCCGTAGACCGGAATATCCCGGCCGTGCAGCAGTTCGGCGATGCCGGCGATGTGATCCGGGTGGTGATGCGTGACCAGTACCGCCGCCAGCCGCAGCTGTTGCCGCGCCAGCACGGTGATGACTGGCGCGGCGTCGCCCGGATCGACCACGATCGCATCGACGCCGTCCGACAGCAGCCAGACGTAGTTGTCGAGAAAAATGGGGATGGCGCTGACATCCAACATGTTTATGATGGTGGCCGTGATTGTTCAGCGCGTCAACGAGACATGGCCACATTTCGCAAACGCAGGGGCGGGCGCCCGTTCAGCCGGCAGCATCTGGAACTCTGGCTGAACTCGCCGCGCGGCCAGCGGCTGCTGGAGCTGGAGGCGGCCGAGCTGCGCCGCGTGCTGCCGGATGTCTTCGGCCGACACGTGCTGCAGGTCGGCAGCTGGGGCCGCGATGGACAGTTGTTGCGCGCCTGCGAAACGCTGCACAGCGCGGTGATCGGCACCGTCGCCGGGATGGGCGAGCAGGCCGTGGCCGACCCGGAGTCGCTGCCGGTGCCGGCCCGCAGCATCGATGCCGTGGTGCTGGCGCACACGCTGGAGTTTGCGCGCTCGCCGCAGTCGGTGCTGCGCGAAAGCAATCGCATCCTCAGCGACCGCGGCCAGCTGTTCGTGCTGGGCTTCAATCCCTGGGGCGGCTGGGGCATGCGGCAGTGGCTGGGGCTGCGCTATCCGCAGTTTCCAGCGGGCGCGAGATTTCATGGCGCCGGCCGCATCTGCGACTGGCTGGAATTGCTGGATTTCGAAGTGCAGGAGATCAATCGCTTCGGGGTCGGCTTTCCGTGGATCGCGCCACGTTCCGACGGCGATCCCTTCAATCTCGGCAGCCTGCTGCAACCCTGGACCGAAGCCTACCTGCTGGTGGCGCGCAAGCGGGTAATTCCGGTTAACCTGATCGGCCGCGCGCAGCGTGCGCAGGTGCGTCCGCTGATCGGGCTGCCGGCGGCCGAGGCGCGTCGCACCACCGCCAGCAGTTTTGAAGAAACCCAGATATGAAACACATCACGATCTATACCGATGGGGCCTGCAAGGGCAATCCCGGCCCCGGCGGCTGGGGCGCGCTGCTGGAATACAGCGGACGCCAGAAACCTCTGCAGGGCGGTGAGTTGCAGACCACCAACAACCGCATGGAAATGATGGCTGCGATCATCGCGCTCGAAGGGCTGAAAGAGCCGTGTCAGATCACGCTCAATACCGATTCAAAATATCTGATGACCGGACTCAACGAATGGTTGCCGGCCTGGAAAGCGCGCGGCTGGCGCACGGCCAGCCGCCAGCCGGTGAAAAACCAGGACCTGTGGCAGCGCCTCGATGCGGCGGTGCAGCGGCATGATATCCAGTGGCAGTGGGTCAAGGGCCACGCCGGCAATCCCGGCAACGAAGCGGCCGACCGTCTGGCCAACGAAGCCGTGACCGCGCTGCTGGCGCAGGTGCGCGCATGAACCGCCAGGTCATTCTCGATACCGAAACCACCGGGCTCGAGGTCGAGCAGGGTCATCGGCTGATCGAGGTCGGCTGCCTGGAAATGAAAAACCGCCGGGCCACCGGCAACAACTTCTGGCATTACATCAATCCGCAGCGCGCAGTGGACGCCGGCGCGCAGCAGGTGCACGGACTGAGCACTGAATTTTTATCCAGCAAACCGCTGTTCGCGGCGATCGCCGCCGAGCTCTGGGAATACCTCAAGGGTGCGGAACTGATCATCCACAACGCCAGTTTCGACCTGGGTTTTCTCAACAGTGAATTTGCCCGCGCCGGCTACGCGCAGAAGCTCGAGGAGGTCTGCACCATCACCGACACGCTGAGCATGGCGCGGCGCATGCATCCCGGGCAGAAGGCCAGCCTGGATGCCTTGTGCAAGCGCTATGGCGTGGATAATTCCGGCCGCGATCTGCACGGCGCCCTGCTCGACGCGCGGCTGCTCGCCGACGTCTACCTGGCCATGACCGGCGGCCAGTCGCGCCTGACGCTCGATGCCGCGCAGTCGGGCGACGATGCGCAGCGGCGGCCGTCGCGCCTGACCGAGCTGTTGCCGCCGCGGCACGAGTCGCTGCGCGTGATCCGGGCCACTGCCCGGGAGTGCGAGGCGCATCGCTTGCGCCTGCAGGCGATTGCCAAAAAGGCCAAATCGGGGAAGGCGCTGTGGCAGGACGATACGTCCGCCGCCGTCGAGTGAGTTGAGTTCCTAGCGCGGCGAGGTTTGCGCGATCTGCCGCCTGCGGATGATGCGCGCCACCAGCATGCTGGCGAGAATCATCGCCAGCGCGAACAGGATCTGCGGCACATCGATCAGATCACCGAGCGGGACGTGCGCCTGGCCGCTCATCAGCGTGTCGAGGTGGATGGCGGCGCCGACGCTGGCGTAGAGCACGGTGGCGACGGTGTTGCCGAGCAGGGTGGCGAGATAGAACCTGCGGAAATTCACCCCCAGACCGGCTGCGGCGAAGTTCACCGGATCGAACGGCAGCAGCATCACGCGCATGATGCAGACGGTCAGAAAGCCATCGCGGCGCAGCCGCTCGAACCAGCGCGACAGCACGTTGGCCGGCGCTTTGTCGGACAGGATGCTTTTAGCGGGCAGGACATAGCGGGCCAGCGCGTAACTGCTGGCCGCGGACAGCATCATGCCGATAACGGCGTAGAGACCGCCCGGCCACAAACCCCAGAGCGCGCCGCACAGGAACACCGGCAGACTGACCGGAACGATGAACGGCGGTCGCAGGAAAAACAGGATCATCAGCAGCCACGGCGCATGCTGCGTGCGCTCGTAGGCCCAGCGCAGCATGGTGCCGACGGTGACGCCGCAGCCATACGCAATCACGGCGACGACCGCCAGCAGCAAGGCCAGCAGCAGGGCCGGCAGCCAGCGCCGCAGCGTTGCCCGGCTAGACATGCCGGGCCAGGGCGCTGACCACTTCAAAATAAGGCGGCCGCGATTCGCGCGAGCTGATGCGGCAGCTCTCGACGCTCAGTCCGGCTTGCTGCAACAGGCGCCGCAGATGCTCGGGCGTCATGCCGAGATTGACGTGGTCGTACGCCTGCTTCGCCGCTTCGTGCCGGTGCGCATTGAGCGTGGTGATGATCATCCGGCCGCCCGGCCGCAGCAGGCGCGCGGCCTCTCGCAGCACGCGCTGCGGGGCATGCGAAAAGGGCAGCGCATGCATCGCGAAAATATGATCGAAGCTGGCGTCGGCGAGCGGCAGCTGGTGCATGTCCGCTTCATGGAACTGCACGTTGCTGAAGTGCGCGAGGCGCTTGCGTGCGGCGGCGATGACGGTGGCGCTGATGTCGACGCAGGTGACGCTGCGCGCATGGCCGCTGATGAGTTCGGCCAGCACGCCGTCGCCGCTGGCGAGATCGAGCACGTCGCCCAGTTGCAGCAGGCCGATCACGGCGCGTGCGGTCGCTTCCCAGGTGCGGCCCGGCGAGTAATGCAGTTCCATGCGCCCGGCCACCGACTCGGCCCAGGTCTGGCCGTGCTTGCGTGCGAGGATCGCCTGCTCGGCGCGTTCTTGGTCCAGCCGCGCCTGGGCATCGTCGATGCGACCGCGCAGCAACTGCCAGAACTCGGAGACGCTGCCGTCGTTTTCGGTGGCGGAATAGAGCGCGGCGGTGCCGACGCGCTTGCTCTGCACCAGACCGGCGCGCTTGAGATGCGACAGGTGGGTGGAGACGCGGCTTTGCGTCAGGCTGGTGATCTCGGTCAGCTCGGCGACAGACAGCTCGTTGGTTTCCAGCAGCAACAGCAGCCGCAAGCGGCTGACGTCGGCCAGCAGGCCGCACAGCTCGGTGCCCTGCGCGAGGCTCAGGCTCACAACCGCCTCCGTGGAGCCGCAAACGGGCCACCCGCTGTGGCCGATTGCAATGAAAATATTGTTATCAAATATATAATTATAAACATTTTATTAAATATTTTATAACATTATTCCGAATGGAAGATGGCGCAGCGGGTGCCATTCTGTCATGCCTTTCCGCAGACGGGCTGGGCAATAAAAAACCCGCCAAACGAATTGGCGGGTTTTTGTGCGGCATGGCTCACTCCGACGCGCTGTGATCGCTGCTGGGGGCGTGGGCGTCGGTGGATCCGGGCGAGGAACTCTCGCTCGCGGTGTCGGGCGACAGATGCTCGGCTTCCTTGCGGCCCTTGGTCGTTGCCAGAAATGCGCGGGACATCGGCGTCGGCATCACCGGCGCCATCGCGGTCATCACCGGCCGCGCGATCTCGGCGAACCGTGCGGAGGCGGATTCCTGCGCCGCGGCCACGTTCTGGCGGGCCTGCTGAACCGTCTTCAGCGCCGAAGCCTGCGCTTTCTGTGCCGAGGCCTGCGCCTGCTTCACGGCATTCTGGATGCGCTCCCTGGGTTTGAGAGCGGCGGCTGTCGCAGCCGGTTTTTTGACTGCCGCCTTTACTTTGGCCACCGGATTCTTGACTGCCGTCTTCACTTTGGTCACCGGCTTCTTGACCGCGGCCCTGGCCTTGGCGATGGGTTTTTTGACTGCGGCCTTGGCTTTGGCCACGGGTTTCCTGATGGATTTTTTGACCTTGGCGACCGGCTTTTTCACCTGTGCCTTCGCCTTGGCCGTGGTTTTGCGGGTGCTGGTCCGGGCCTGCTTGGCCGATGACTTGATCTTCGCGACCGCTTTCCTGGCAGTGGCCTTGAGTTTGGCCAGACGGCCAACCGGCTTTTTGGATTTAGCGGCCTTGCCGCTTTTAACGGGCTTCTTCATACGCTTTGCATCTCCATACCGTGGGCCGCTAGGCCGGGGACTTTAGCGTGCGCAAGCACGCGGCTCATTTGCTGCGTGTACCTGATGACGGCCGGGTAAAGGTGCAAGGAACCCGGCTGCATCCGTTCTGCCGTGATACCTGATGCGGGATAGCGCTGCCTGGCGACTATTCTCTGACTCCCTTGACTTTTCCCCCGAAAAGTGGTCGCAGTGTATGGACGCGCTCGAGGCCTGTCAAACAGTCATTTTTGAGCGTCGGGGCTTGGTTTACGCCCCCGCGAGTAGGCGGCTATCATGCCGGTCTTGAATCCTGGCGGTTCGTACGACGCGGACCCCCCGATCCCCGGTTTTTTAATCGCACGAGGTGACTCACCTATGTATCAAGGGAAATCCATCCGCGTAAGCATGCTCGACGGCGGTATCGCCGAGCTTTGCTTCGATCGCAAAGAAGACGCCATCAACAAGTTCGACGCCCGCACCGTCAAGGAGTTGAGCGAAGCCGCCGCCGCCATCCAGAAGAATGCCGGCGTCAAGGCTCTGCTGGTGACCAGCGCCAAGGACGTGTTCATCGTCGGCGCCGACATCACCGAGTTCGGCAAGAATTTCCAGATGCCGGAGGAAGAACTGGTCAACTGGGCGGTCGAGGCCAACAAGATTTTCAGCGCGATCGAAGATCTGCCGTTCCCCAGCGTCACCGCCATCAACGGCATCGCCCTTGGCGGCGGCTTTGAAATGTCGCTGGCCACCGATTACCGCGTGATGTCCACCGCCGCACAAGTCGGCCTGCCGGAAACCAAGCTTGGCATCTATCCCGGCTTTGGCGGCACCGTGCGCCTGCCGCGCCTGATCGGCGCCGACAATGCGATCGAATGGATCGCCGGTGCCGTGCAACAGAAGCCGGATGCCGCGCTCAAGGCGCACGCCGTGGACGCAGTGGTGGCGCCCGACAAGCTCAAGGACGCCGCAATCAAGCTGTTGACGCAGGCGCTCGAGGGCAAGTACGACTGGAAAGCGCGTCGCGCGCAAAAAACCGGCCCGCTCAAGCTCGATCCGATGTCGGCGATGATGGTGTTCGCCACTTCCAAGGCGTTCATCGCCGGCAAGGCCGGCAAGAACTACCCGGCGCCGGTCGCCGCAGTCTCCGCCATCGAAAAGGCTGCCGGCAAGAGCCGCGACGATGCGATCAAGATCGAGTCGCAGGGCTTCGCCAAGCTTGCCAAGACCACGGTGGCCGATGCGCTGATCAGCCTGTTCCTCAACGACCAGTTGCTGAAAAAGAAAGCCAAGGCCGCGCAGAAACTCAGCAAGCCGATCAACCAGGCCGCAGTGCTGGGCGCCGGCATCATGGGCG
Source organism: Stenotrophobium sp. (assembly GCA_050740035.1). Classification (GTDB taxonomy): domain Bacteria; phylum Pseudomonadota; class Gammaproteobacteria; order Nevskiales; family Nevskiaceae; genus Stenotrophobium. The sequence goes on from JBOICJ010000140.1 coordinate 19,343, forward strand.
GCGGCATCGCTTACCAGTCGGCGGTCAAGGGCACGCCGATCATCATGAAGGACATCGCCGACAAGGCGCTGGCGCTGGGCATGTCGGAAGCCAACAAGCACCTGAGCGTGATGGTCGATCGCAAGAAGCTGACGCCGGC
>JBOICJ010000141.1:0-1532 GCA_050740035.1 Stenotrophobium sp.
CGGATGCGCCGGGCGCGGCGCCGTCCGGGGCATAGGGAGGATTTGCGTGCGCCGGCGCCATGCGAAACGGTGCGCCGGAGCGGACTTGCCGTGACCCTGGCCGATGCGGCATCGCCGCCGGTGCGGCTTTATCTGTGGGGACGCTGCTTTATCCTCCAGGCGCAGGCGTACCGGATGGATCGCCGCGAAAATCCTTACCGACGATTGACGGTGACGCTGATCGTGGCGCACCGGCAACCGTTCAGCTTGGTGGTCAACGGCTTGCCCGCGCAACGGTTCCAGGCGGCGATTCTCGCGCCGAACGTGCGGCGCGATTTCATCGAAGCGGGCGACGGCAGCGCGGCGCCAAGCTGACCGAGATCGCGCACGCCGCGGGCTTCTACGATCTGGCGCATGCCGACCGCGTCGCCAACGAGTTGTTCGGCATGAATCCATCCACGATCATCGATCCGCGCAAGACACGGCTGTTCCGCTGCTCCGCCTGAACAGCGAGCGTTTCATCCAAGCGCCGCACTTGGGTGTGTCGCATAGTGATCGCGCCCGTGCCGTGGGCATGGCCTGACGCTCCCGTGCGAGGAGCGCTGGAATTGCGAGGAGTCTGGAAATGAATAGTGCCGTTGATCCGACGACAGGCTTGGTGCCGCGCGTCACCGGTTTGCGCAAGCGCCTGTCCGCCGCCGGGCTGCTGGTGCTGGTCTTGCTCTGCGCCGCCTGCGGCGGCCCGCAGTCGGCTGTGGTGGCCACGGATGCGTCATCGATTCCGTTTGCGCCGACGCTGGACAGCGACCCGTTTTACGCGCAGCCCGATCCGCTGCCGAACGTGCCGCCCGGCACCATTCTCAAATCGCGCGCGAGTCAGTTCACGCCCACCGAAGGCGTGCCGCTGACGCCGCTGTATCCGGCCTGGCAGATCCAGTACATGTCCACCGATGTCAACGGTCACCCGCAGGCGGTGATGGCGACGGTGGTCAAGCCGCTGCTGCCTTCACTGACCAGCCCGACGCCGCTGCTGTCTTATCAGATGGCCTACGACAGTCTCGGCAGCGCCTGTACGCCTTCGCACACGCTCAATGGCAGCACCAACAACATCACCAACCAGCTCGACAGCACGGCTTATCTGCAAGCGCTGATCACGCAGGGCTGGCCGATCGTGTTCCCGGATTACGAAGGGCCGTATTCCGAATACGGCGCCGGCGTGCAGGCCGGTCAGGCGACGCTGGACGGCATCCGTGCGGTCTTGAGTTTCGCGCCGCTGGGCCTGTCGGCGCAGACGCCAGTGGCGATGTGGGGCTATTCCGGTGGCGCGCTGGCGTCGTCGTGGGCGGCGACGCTGCAACACAGCTACGCGCCGGAACTCAACATCGTCGCCGTCGCCACCGGCGGCACGCCGACCAATACTTTCGACATCGTCAAGCACGCCGAGAACGGTAGTTATTTCAGCTTGATCTTCGGCGCGGTGCTGGGCGCCGACCGCGCCTATCCCGAACTGATTCCCGACGGATTCCTCAACGACAAAGGCAAGGCGGCGGTAC
>JBOICJ010000142.1:0-3596 GCA_050740035.1 Stenotrophobium sp.
GTTCTACAACGACCGCGACTGAACGAACCGCTCTCCCGGAATCAGAACGAGAAGCCCAGGCGCAGGTTGTAGGAATTGTTGCTGCCGGTGCGCTCGTACTCCGGCGTGATCTCGAACAGCAGCAGCGCGATGCGGGCGCCGGCAAACACGTGGCTCCTGTTGATCGTCTCTTTATGCAGGCCGGTGCTGGCGTCCGGATCGGCGACGCCACGCACATAGCCGACCCCAACGTACGGCGTCAGGAACGCAAAGCCCTTGGACATCGACAGATCGGCGCTGGTCGCGCTGTACTTGAACTGGTCGATGCCGCTGGTGCCGGTATAGGCCACGCGCACCGCCAGCGCCGGCTCAGCCACGCCGCCGGGCAAAATCGCATAGCGCAGTTCCGCGCCCCACAATCTGGCGCTGGTGCCGGGGATGGCGCTATAGGTCGCGCCGACATCGAAATTGAACGGCAGGCCCTTGTGTACGGCGATACCGGCCATGCCGATGGCGCTGACATTGCTGCCCGTCAGATTCTTCCAGGAAGCCTCGTTCTGAACCTTGGTATAGGTGCCATACGCGCCCACGCCGATGCCGGTGATGCCGGTCGCCTCGGCCGGCGCCAGCGAGCGGTAGTGCAATCCCGCCGTCAGATCCTCGCTGACGTTTTTGAAATCGCCCTGAAACGCCGCACACCCTCCCGGGACGCTGGCGCAGGACAGGCTGAAATCCGGCGAACCGGCATACGCCACGGGTGCGGACAGCAGCAGTACCGCCACGAACAGGGGATGACGCATAGTGTGTTTCTCCTCGGTTTATCGAAATCCAGAATAGCAAAGCTGGCTTTTTACGGCGACGGCACGTCGAACCCGAGATCGCCATATTCGCTGACGCTGTGGTTGCCGGTATCGTCGCAGTCGCTCATCACCGCCACCGCATCGACCTTGTCGACATCCATGCCGAAATAAGTTTTGAAATCGGCGCGCACGTCGCGGCGCTCGCTGTGCCAGTGTCCGAGCGCCTTGTCGCCCGTGCCCAGCGCGATGATGTGCGCCTGACGGGTATAGGGGTCGGCCCAGTCGCCGGTTTTTTCCCTGCCGTTGGCCCATACGTAGACCAGCGACACCGTGCGCCAGATCGCCCAGCCGCCGTCGCGCACGACATAAACCCGCGCCGGGAAATCATCGCCGCGTTTTTCCTGTTGCTCGGCGTCGGCGTAGACCCGGTCGACCCGCCAGCGCCAGCTCAGCACCGGCGTCCGTTTCAGGTCCACCGGCTCTTTCCAGATCAGTCCCGAAGCACTGCGGTCGCAGCGTGCCTGCAACACCTGCACGCCGTCGTCCTGCACCAGTTCATAGGCCGTCTCGGTACGGCCCTTGAACGTCTGCGGCTGCCAGCCCGCGAGTCCCTGCGTCGAAAACGTGCCGGGCTGCGCCTGCACTGAAAACGCGCCGGCAATCAGCACGCCGAAAACGAGGATTTTCGCCTTCACGCCGCCACCCGCTCTGTCGGTTTGATTCGCATAGTTTGTTATTAAATATTAAATAATTTTTATAATGAATAATACTTTATAACATCATTGTATCAAATCAAGTGCAGAGCGGGTGGCGCGGGTGCGCGCATCAATCCGGCTGTGGCCAATGGCGAACGATGAACGGCACCACCGCATTGCGGATGACATCGAGCTGGCCGTGAAAAAAATGCCCGGCGCCGTCCACCGTGACCAGTTCCGGCGGCGGCGAAAACGTCTGCAGCACGCGCTGCGTCTGCGCGTAGTCCACCACATCGTCGGCCGTGCCATGCAGGACCAGCCACGGACAATCCGGTCGCGGCGGCACCGGCTCGTCGATATATTTTTCAAACGGCGGCGCGACGCTCACCTGCACCGCCGGCTTCGCCGCGGCCGCGGCCTTGACGCTGACGAACGCCCCGAACGAGAACCCGGCCAGCAGCAGCGGCGCCTGCGGCAGGCGCTGGCGCATCCAGTTCACCAGAAACAAAACGTCTTCGGTCTCGCCGCGCCCGCGATCGTGCACACCTTCGCTGCGACCGACCCCACGGAAATTGAAACGCAGCGCATACAGCCCCGCCTGCGTCGCGCACGCAGCCAGCGTGTAAACCACCTTGTTGCTCATCGCGCCACCGAACAGCGGGTGCGGATGGCAGATCACCGCAAATCCCGGCTTCGCCGCCGGCTCGCGCGGCGCCGACAGCAACACCTCGATACGCCCGGCCGGCCCGTAAACACGTAGCGGCTCGGTCGCACCCGCCGCAGGCAGGGGCGCATCGTCATCCATCATGGCGCGCCTCCACTGAAATCGAAGGCATGTTCCAGCAGATACGGATCGTCGAACTGGGCCTCGCCGACAAACTTGATCGCATGGCGCCCCCACGCGCGCATCGCACCAGGGCTGCGCACGCCGCTGACCCACAGCCACCAGCGTTCGGTGCGCTCGGTGCCAGCGACCAACCCGGTGTCCGGATCGAACAGGCTGCGCGGCTTGCCCCCGGCATCCGACAACTCCAGCAAACTCCCGTAAGGCCGCAAGGCATACCGGCCGACCGCTGACGACGACACATCGGTCAGCGGCACCACCCGCTGCACGTAATGCGTACCCGCCGCGATCCGCACCGCGACCGGCGCGACGCCGACCGGATCGCGCTGCGGAACCAGGGCCGCTTCATGCCACAACGCTGCGTCGTCGCGCGGCTTCAGCGCGCGCGCCGGAAAATATTCGTGGTAGCAGCCGCAGGGATGGATGGTGTCGTAGACCAGCGGCCGTCCGTCGCTGCCCAGCGTCACCCGCCAGATCACGCCGTCGAAATGCCCGGCGTAAGGGTCCAGCGCGGAATGCGCCGGTCGCGCATTGAACCAGACGATGTACACCAACTGCGGTAGCACCCGACCGTCAACGCGGGTGTAATCCTGCAGGACATAGCTGACCGGACTGGCGGTATCCAGCACCGGCTGATTGTCGTTGTTGAACCGCACGCGCCCGGGCAGATCATCGTTGCCGGCCGTCGCCACCCACCACGCCGGCGCATAAGCCGCAAACATGCGCTGCAACTGCCGCGCGCTGAAGACCGGAATCGCCAGCGGCCGCTGCCTGCCGCGCGCAATCCACGCCGCCACTTCGCGCGGCGATGCCGCCGGGATTTTAGGATCGGCCGCCAGCCGCCACAGCCGCAGATGCCCGGATGGCGGCGCCTCCAGCGGTTGCGCAAAAGACTCCCGTACCTGCGACTGGTAGCCGCTGACGCCCCATTTCAGGAACGGCAGCGCCAGCGGATAAGCGCCGAAGACGCGCTGGGCCAAGGAATAATCGGAGGGCACTTGCACCGCCTCGCGCAAGCGTGCGCGTGCGGCCGGCGTCGCCAGGTCGGCCTCTGCCATCCGGTCGCCGCAATGCTGCAGGCGCTGGCGCAAATCGGTGAGCGGCGCGTTCCACCGACGCTGCCCATTGGCAACGAGGATTTCACGGTCGCGCGCATCGCGGTCGGCCTTGCGCAGCAGCGCCAGCCAGGACTGGAAACGTCCTGCGTCATTCACCTCGTCGCGAAACGAGGCGAGAAAGCGGCTGCTGCGCAGATACGGGAACCCCGGCACTTGATAC
>JBOICJ010000143.1:0-1884 GCA_050740035.1 Stenotrophobium sp.
GAACGATCATTGGCGGGTCCGGTTCTCGGGGTCGCTCAGATGCGCGCCCGCGAACAGCTCGCGCATTTCCAGCTCGGCATAAGCGTAATGCTTGCCGCAGAACTCGCAGGTCACCTCGACCTTGCCCTGCTCGCGCAACACGCCGGCAATTTCATCTTCGCCCAGCGACAGCAGCATGGCGGAAATGCCGACGCGATCGCAGCGACAGCGCAGCTGCACCGGGCGCGCGTCGAACACCCGCACCTCGTCCTCGGCGAACAGGCGCGCCAGCAGGATCAGCGGTTCGGTCGCCAGCAACTCGGCTTCGTCCAGCGTCGCAAACAAGGTCTGTACGTGCTGCCAGTGCGCATCGTCGAGCCCCGCCCCTTCAGGCAGACGTTGCAGCAGGATACCGGCGAGCGCGCGCTCGCCCGCCGCCAGCCGGATCAGGGTCGGCAGCTGTTCGGACTGTCGGAAATAATTTTCCAGCGAGTCCGCCAGCGAATGACCGCTGGCCTCGACCACCGCCTGATAACGCTGCACCCCATGCCGCGGCTCCAGCAGGCAGGCCAGCAGGCCGCCGGCCATCAGCTCGGCATAGTCGCCGCTCGTATCCGGTGAAAATTTCGCCATGCCGCGCAACTGCAAATGCTGGTCCACCTGCGCCACCAGCAGCTTGAGCGCGTGCTTGCCCTGGAATTGCAGGTTCATGTAAGCGTCCTGCGTCAGGTCAGCCGCCAGCATTGGCATCGCCGCCAGCGCCTGCCCGAGCAAGGTCGCCACCACCGGCGGGTATTCGCGCCAGCCGAACATCGACTCGAGACCATCGGACAGCCGCACGACATAGCCGCGCACGCCACGCTCGCCGAGCACGAAGGGAATCAGCGGATTGAGCGTCGCCGCCGGCACGCCGGCACGCTCAGGCGTCGAATTTTCGCGCAACATATTTCGGCGTCTGCCGGGCGAGATTGGCACGCGCCGCGATACGCTGATTGCGGCTCATGAACATCTTCATCTGGATGCGGCTCTCGACCGCAAACGCATCGGCCACCGGAGCATTCCAGGTCTGGTCGAACAGCGCCTTGACGCCGGCGATCGCATCCGGCGAGCGGGTTTTGATTGTGGCCACCAGCGTCTCGGCCGCCGCCAGCGGATTGTCAGCGACGCCGCTGACCAGGTTCAGCGCTTTCGCCTCGGCGGCATCGAATACGCGGCCGGTCATGGCGAGTTCCTTGGCGACATCCATCGGCAACAGTTCGCGTAGCGTCACCGTACCGGTCATGTCCGGCACCAGTCCCCATTTCACTTCCATCACCGACAGTTCGCAGTCCGGCGTGGCGTAACGGAAATCCGCAGCAAGGGCGATCTGCAAGCCGCCGCCGTAGCAGCGGCCGTGCAGCACCGCGATCACCGGCACCGACAACCGACGCCAGCACCACGCCGCTTCCTGCGCGATGTTGGTGGTGCGCACACCGTATTTGAGGAAAATGCGCAACGCCTTGGTCGGCTGGCTGAAGAACGACGGCACGTCGAGACCGCTGCAAAACGACGGCCCCTCGCCGCGCAGGATCACCGCACGCAGGCTGCGGTTCTTGCGTAGCGCGCGCGCCGCCGCGATCAGGCCGCAGAACATGTCCCAGTCGAGGCCGTTGTGCTTGTCGGGCCGCGCGAGGGTGACGTAGGCGACGTCGTCTCGGCATGTGACATTGACGCGGCCGTGGAAGTTTTCGGTATCAGTCATCTTAAAAATCCCGTTCGCCCTGAGCCTGTCGAAGGGCCGATAGCGCAAGCATTATCTCCGTTCATGCTTCGACAATCTCAGCACGAACGGAGATAAGTCAGCCCGCAAGTTTTTCTTTCAGGAGGCGGTTCAGCGCATCCGGATTGGCCTTGCCCTGCGTCGCC
>JBOICJ010000144.1:0-3244 GCA_050740035.1 Stenotrophobium sp.
GTGTACATGACGCTGGGCATGGCGCGCTATCAACAGGCGGACGTGGACAGCGCGCTGCAGGCGTTTCGCGCCGCCAGCGAATATCCCAAGAGTCGCGCGTTGGCGTTGAGCTGGGTCAAGTATCTGGAATCCGGCAAGGCGCGCGATCAGGCACTGGCGGCAGCGGTCGAGCGGCATCAGCGTGAAGAAAAAGTAACGCTGAGTACGCGGCTGCTGGGCGGTAGCGTGGAATTGGCCGCGGGCGATGGTTCAGGTTCGGCAGCCGCGCCGGCCGGCGGCGAGCTGACGCCGATCGGTGCGGAGCGCGCCGGCAATGCCGACGGCACGATCCCGCCGTGGACCGGCGGCATCACCCGTGCGCAATGGCCGTCGACTTATCGTCCGGGCCAGCATCTGGTGGACCCGTATCCGGATGACCGGCCGAAATTCGTCATCACCGCCGCCAATCTTGCGCAGTATCGCGACAAGCTGACGCCGGGCTATCTGGCATTGTTTGCCAAGTTCCCGGACTACAAGATGCCGGTCTATCAGACCCGGCGCAGCGTCAGTTATCCGCAGGCGATCTACGACGCGACCCAGGCTAATATCGGCAAGGCCAAACTGCTGGGCTCCGACGCACTGGTCGGCGCGCATCTGGGGTTTCCCTTCCCCAAGCCGGGTAACGGCGTCGAGATCATGTGGAATCATCGCGTGCGCTATCGCGGCGACAGCTCGCTGACGCAAACCACGCAGGCGGTGGTGGAGACCGATGGCGACGTCAACTATCTGAAGCAGACCGAGAAGGTCGATTATCGCTACGCCAATCTGCAGAATCCGGTGGACCTGGCCAAGGACAATATCCTGCTGTATTACCTGACCTGGTTCGGCAAGAGCCGCGGCGATATCGACTTCGTCGCGCTGGTGCACGAGACCGCCAACTCGCTCAAGTCGGCGCGTGGCATCTGGGTGATCCCGCCGCATATTCCGCGCATGTTCCGCATTCCGCCGATTGGTTACGACCAACCGTTCCCGGGGTCGGAGAACCTGATGTTCATCGACATGGTCGACATGTACAACGGTGCGTTCGACCGCTATGTCTGGAAACTCGTGGGCAAGCGCGAGATTTATATCCCGTACAACAGCTACCGTATCAGCGACGGGCGCTACAAATATTCACAGCTGCTGACGCCGCATCATTTTAACCAGGATGCGACGCGCTATGAGTTGCATCGGGTCTGGGTGATCGAGGCGACTCTGCGCAACGGCGAGCACCATGCGTTCGGCAAGCGGGTGTTCTATGTCGACGAGGACAGCTGGAACGTCGTGCTGGTGGAAAACTACGATCCCAAGGGGCAGCTCTGGCGTTTCCAGGAAGGGCACCTGCTGCCGATCTACAGTTCACAAAGTTCGAACTGCATGCCGATGGTGGTCTACGATCTCAAGGACGGACGCTATTTCGTCAACCGTCTGCTGGCACAGGATCCGCCGATGCAGTTCAATATCCCGATGCGGCAAGGCGATTTTCTGCCGGCTACCGTGTCCAGCCGCTATATCCACTAAAGGGAACTCCGATCAAGCGTCGCGAGCGAAGGCAGATTGCGTGAGGACGGAGCGCAGGAACCGGAGCATACAAATTGCTATGTGAGGATTCCGAGCACCGCCCTCACGCAAGTTGCCGAGCGCAGTAGCTTAATCAGCGTTTCCCGGATTCAGGGCAAATGCTGTCCGATCAATTTCGCAAGACCGGGGATGCCGGCCAGCACTTCGGTTTCGGCGCTGCCGCGCAGTTTTGCGTAGGTGGCTTTGGTGCTGTGGCTGTCGCTGGCGGCGACGCGCCGGTCGGCCACCGTCAGCAAGGCTTGTGTCGCACGCGGCGCATGAAGCTGCAGGAACAATGGAAAATTCTGATTGCCGCCAGACACGCATTGCTGGTACAGCGGGTCGAGTGCCGCGATAAAATCAGGCAGGAGTTTCGCGGTTGCGCGCTCGAGGATTCCCGGTTTCCTGGCCTTGAGCATGCTCAGGCCGGTTTTCAGCGCCATGCCCTTGAGGCCGCCGCGGCTGGCGATGCGCGATTCGATCAGTTGCACGCAGCCGGTAATCAGCGCACCTTTATGCGCCGGGACCCATAAAATATCCGTTAACGTGTCCATTCCAGTTTTCTGATGACATCACAAAAAAAGAGCGGCGCGAAGGATAGCATCTCGGTACTCAAGACCCGGCCGCTGGAGCGCAATATCGCGCTGACGCGACTGGGCCTGGGTGCCGGCGCCAAGATTGCGTTTCATTCAGTGGCGAATATTTTTCGCGGCGATATCCGCCGCGATCAGGCCGACCGTGAATTTTTTGCACGGCAGGCACAGATCCTTGCCGACGAACTCGGCCAACTCAAGGGCAGCGTCATGAAAGCGGGTCAGATGCTGTCGCTTTACGGACAGTATTTCCTGCCGGAGGAAGCCGTCGATATCCTGTCCGGCTTGCAGGATGATTCGCCGCCGGTGCAGTGGCGCGTGGTTGCACCGGTTCTGGAGCGTTGCATCGGCAAATCGCGACTGGGTGAACTGGAAGTGGACGAGCAGCCGATCGCTGCCGCATCGCTGGGGCAGGCGCACCGCGCCTGGCGCAAGCGCGACGGTTTTCCGCTCTGTGTGAAAATTCAGTATCCGGGCGTTGCCAATGCCATCGACAGCGACATCAAGACGCTGTCGCGGCTGCTGCTGATGACGCGGCTGACGCCGAAGGACATGGACCTGACGCCGGTGTTCAGCGAAGTCCGGGAGATGCTGCTGCGCGAAGTGGATTACTACGCGGAGGCGAAATTCACCCAGACCTTTGCCGAGAATCTGGCGGGCGACCGGCGTTTTGCGGTTCCGAAAATATTTCCCGAATACAGCGGCAACATGGTGCTGACTTCCAGTTTCGAGGAAGGCGTCAGTGTGCGTGACGAAATCGTGACGGCGTTGCCGCAGGCGCGGCGCAACCGGCTCGCACGTTCGTTCCTGGAGCTGTTCCTCAGGGAATTCTTCGACTGGCGGCTGCTGCAATCCGATCCGCACTTCGGCAACTATCGCCTGCGCCTGGATGACGCCGGCAATGACCGCATCGTGTTGCTGGATTTCGGCGCTACACGGCGTTTCGAACCGACTTTCGTGGCCAATTACAGCGATATCGTTGCCGGCGCCATTGACGGCGATCGCGCACGCACGGCGCGCGGCGCAGTGGCCATCGGACTGCTCAAGGAAAGTTTCCCGGCGCATGTCACCTC
>JBOICJ010000145.1:0-8417 GCA_050740035.1 Stenotrophobium sp.
AGCTGCGTCAGCTTCTTTTCCTGCGTGTTGATCAACTGGTAATGCAGTCCCCAATGGCCCTTGGCGCGCTCGCCATCAATCAGGGTGATCTGCGGATTGACGCCGTGGTGCATTTCGACCATGTAATCGTGACAGGCGATCTGCGCAAAAATCGCGACCAGCGCGTCGGCACGATCAAAGGTGCCGAGGGCGCCGTAGTCGATACGCACCGGCCCATCGGCGAAGCACGCGCGCATCGCCGCCGGGTCCTTGCCGTCGCAGGCCGCCAGATACGCCGACTTGAGCGCGCAAATCGCTTCGCGGTCTTCGAGCGCCTGCAGGCGTCGCACGATTTCGTCTGATGTCATGTCTCTCTCCTGAATGTTTTCAGCGTGCACTACACCGCAGCGCCACTCGCCCCGAATCCCCCATTCGGCTGAGATGCGACTCTACTGCAAACAGGTGACGCAGCCCCTGCGCGCGCCCTCTACTGTCCTGCCATCACAACGGCGAGTGAGAGCACATGACTGCGGAGCAAGACGCACGGACGCGGGTTACTTCCGGCGAAACCTGGGATGCTTTCTGCGACAGCCTCAAGCGCGCCGGCCAGCAGATCCTGCGGCCGGAGGCGCCGGGCGATGAGCTGACGCGCGCCGAGGGCTACCGCTACCTGACGCGGCTGCTGCGCATCGGGTTGGAAATGCACCTCGAATTCGCCGATCCGGATTTTCCCGGCTTCTTCGCGCCTTCGCACGAGACCGGCAAGATTGGCGCCGACAACCCGGACAACCTCTACCTGATGGGCCGGCTCAACGGCGCGCACGATTACGTGATCCGCGGCAACCGCGGCACGGTGTCTTACCTAAGTTTCGGCACGCAGAAGGGCGGCTACGAAACCAACGGCAAGATGGAGCAGACCGGCTTCCTCGACTCCAGTAAATTGCAGACCAATGCGGACGGACACTTTGAACTGGTGCTGAGCCGGCAGCAGCGGCCCGGCAACTGGGTGCGGCTGGAGGCGGAGAGCAACGCGGTGATCGTGCGCCAGACTTTCCTCGACCGCAAAAAGGAACGCCCGGCGCAGATGAGCATCGCGCGCCTCGGCAGCGACGCCCAGCCGGAACCACTGAGTGCCGATCGCTTGCAACGCGGTCTCGACAACGCCGCGAAATTTGTCGAAGGCACCGCGACGCTGTTCGCCAACTGGGCGCAGAGCTATCTGAAACATCCCAACCAGTTGCCGCCCGCCGACCAGGCGCTGTGCCAGCGCGTCGGCGGCGATCCAAATATTTTTTACTATCACTCGTACTGGCAACTGGCGGCGGACGAAGCATTGATCGTGCATGTACCGCGCATCCCCGAGTGCCGCTTCTGGAATCTGCAAATTAACAACTGGTGGATGGAGTCGCTCGACTACCGTTTTCACCGCATCCATCTCAACCAGCATTCCACCAAACTCGACGCCGACGGCGGCGTGACCATGGTGCTGACGCACCGCGACCCCGCGCATCCCAACTGGCTGGAAACCGCCGGCCACGATCGCGGCACGATGTGCATGCGCTGGGTCGGCGCCAGCGAACACATCCACCCCACCACGCGGGTCGTCAAACACACCGACCTTTCACGCGAGATTCAAGCATGAGCACTACCCATCAGTTCAATCCGGAACAACTGCTCAAGGACGCCAGTGCCGCGACCGGTGGCCTCTGCGACTTCGGCGATCCCAGCTTCCGCGCCGGGCTGGACGTGCTGTGCAAGTCGCTTGAAAACGAGGCCCGGCTGTCGGACATGGGCGCAACCATCCTGCGCCAGAAAATCACCGCGCAGTTGATGAATCGCCTGCGTGTCGAAGACTATTTCACGCGCCACCCGGAGATCGCTCAGGAAAAAGTCGCGGCGCCGCTGGTGATCGTCGGCCTGCCGCGCACCGGTACCACCAAGCTGCACCGCCTGCTGTCGCGCGATCCGCGCTTTTACTGGATGGCATTCTGGGAATCGCAGTTCCCGGTGCCGTTCCCCAACGAGACGCTGGAAAAACCCGAAGCGCGCATCGCCGAGGCGCGCGGCATCGTCACGATGATGACGCAGGCGATGCCGAAGCTGCTGGCGATCCACCCGATGGATGCCGACGAGGCCGACGAGGAAGTGATGCTGATGGAGCATTCCTTCATGTCCGCGTTCAACGCCTATGCCGACATTCCCGGCTACACGGCATGGCTGGACCGGCAGGATCAGACGCCGGCCTATCAGTATCTGCGGCGCATCCTGCAATTCCTGCAGTGGCAGAAACGCCAGCGCGGCATCAGCGCCGAGCGCTGGGTGCTGAAGGCGCCGCATCACCTGCTGCGCATGGATATCCTGCTGCGCGTGTTCCCCGGCGTGCAGGTGATCCAGACCCACCGCGATCCGGCGCAGAGCATCCCGTCCATCGCCAGCTTCATCCATACGCTGTGGAGCATCTACAGCAACGACGCCGATCCGAAAGCGGCCGGCCGCGAATGGAGTGCGCTGATGAACCGCGCGCTGCGCCACACGATGGCGGTGCGCAAACAGGCGCCGGCGCAATTCCTCGACGTGCGCTTCCAGGACACGGTCAAGCAACCGATGGAAGTCGTGCAAAAGATTTATCAATTCATTGGCTGGCCGCTCGCGCCCGGCGCGGAAAGCGCGATGCGCACATGGCTGCTCAAGGACGAAAAAAGTCATCAAGGCGGCCACGATTACGGCCCCGAACAGTTCGGCCTCAGCGCCGCACAGATCCGCAGCGACTTCGCCGAGTATTGCGAACGCCACATCGACAAGCCGCACGTCGCCGCGTGATCGCCCGGAAAACTCCGCGGAGTTCTCTACATCGAATGCAGTGTGCAGTACCGGGGACGCGCATCGGCCGTCCCCGACACCACCCTATTTCGAGAGACTCTTCATGACTGAACAGAAAGCAACCAACGTGCAATGGCAGGACGGCATGGTTTCGCGCGAAGACCGTCAAAAACTGCTCAAGCAGAAAGGCGCGACGCTGTGGTTCACCGGCCTGTCCGGCAGCGGCAAGAGCACGGTCGCCTGCGCGCTGGAACTCGCGCTGATCCAGCGCGGCCACCTCGCCTACCGGCTCGACGGCGACAACGTCCGCATGGGCATCAACAAGAACCTCGGCTTCTCCGCCGAAGACCGCACCGAAAACATCCGTCGCATCGGCGAAGCCGCCAAGCTGTTCGTCGACGCCGGCGTGATCGTGCTGTCGAGTTTCATCAGTCCGTATCGCGCCGATCGCCGCATCGCGCGCGAGGCGCATGACCACGCCGGCATGAGCTTCATCGAGGTGTTCGTCGATTGCCCGCTGGCGGTCGCGGAGCAGCGCGACCCGAAAGGGCTCTACAAGAAGGCGCGCGCGGGCCAGATCAAGCACTTCACCGGCATCGACGATCCCTACGAAGCGCCAGAAAATGCGGAGATCCACCTGAAAACCGCCGAGATGACGCTGACGCAGGAAGTCGCAGCCCTGCTCGAATCTCTGGAGGCGCGCGGCATCGTGCGCGGCGCGGCATGAATCTGTCCGCATTGCTGGAAGACGTGCTGCGCATCAGCGTCGAAGCGGGCGACGCGATCATGCGCGTCTACGGCTCGGCCGATTTCGGCGTGACCTACAAGGACGACGAGTCGCCGCTGACGCAGGCCGATCTCGCCGCGCATCACCTCATCATCGATGCACTGAAGGCGCTGACGCCGGAACTGCCGTGCCTGTCGGAGGAAGCGGCGGATATTTCCTACGACGTGCGTCGCGCTTGGCCGCGCTACTGGCTGATCGACCCGCTCGACGGCACGCGGGAGTTCGTCAAGCGCAACGGCGAGTTCACCGTCAACATCGCGCTGATCGATCGCGGCACGCCGATCCTTGGCGTGGTGCACGCACCGGCGCTGCATGTGAGCTATCTCGCCGCGCAGGGTGTCGGCGCGTTCCGCGTCAGCGACGGCCAGCGCACGGCCATCCACTCGCGTAAAACGCCGACGAAGCCGAGTCTGGTGGTGAGCAAATCGCACCGCGACGCGGCGCTGGATGTGCTGCTGTCGCCGGCACCGGCGCACGACGCCGTCAGCCGCGGCAGCTCGCTGAAATTCTGCTTGGTGGCGGAAGGCAGCGCCGACCTCTACCCGCGCACCGGGCCGACCTCGGAGTGGGACACCGGCGCCGGCCAGTGCGTCGCCGAACAGGCCGGCTGCGAGGTCTACACGCTGCCGGACTGGCAACCGCTGCGCTACAACCAGAAGGCCTCGCTGCTCAATCCCGGCTTCATCGTCATCGGCGATCCGGCGTTCGGCTGGCGCCAGCGGCTCAAGCTCGACTGAACCCTGCAAAGCACTCACCCGCTCTCGCGATTTCAGGTTTGAGGCTCCGAGCCTACTTCGCCGGTCAGCCGCCTCAAGCGTAGACTGGGCACATGGCCACTTCGCTGCTGCGCACCGCGGACCTCAGCGTTCTCGACTACCGTTGCAGCACGGGGCCGGGCGATCAGCCGTACACGGAAGTCCATGCCAGTCATTCGCTGTCCTACGTGCGCAAGGGCAGCTTTGGTTGCCGCGCAAACGGTCGCATGCACGAACTGGTGGCCGGATCACTGATGATCGGCCACCCCGGCGACGAATATCTGTGCACGCACGAGCACCATGTCTGCGGCGATGAATGCCTGTCGTTCCATTTTTCACCCGCGCTGGCCGACAGCTTCGGCGTGTCCCGCGGCGGCTGGCGGCTCGGCGCACTGCCGCCCCTGCCGAACCTGATGGTGATCGGCGAACTGGCGCAGGCCGCAGCCGCCGGCGACAGCGGCATGGCGCTCGATGAAATCGGCCTGTACCTTGCCGCGCGCTTCACCGAAACCGTATCCGGGCACCGGCCCCGTTCGTTGCCGGCACGCACCGAGGACCGGCGCCGCGCAGTGGAAACCGCGCTGTGGCTCGACGGCCACGCGGACCAGGACGTAAGCCTCGACGCGGCCGCGCGACAAACCGGACTTAGCCCCTTCCATTTCCTGCGCCTGTTCAGCCGCGTGCTCGGCGTCACGCCGCACCAGTACCTGCTGCGCGCACGGCTACGTCGCGCGGCGCGCCTGCTGGCCGAGGAGGACCGGCCGGTGACCGAGGTTGCGCTTGATGCCGGCTTCGCCGACTTATCGAATTTTGTCCGCACCTTCCACCGTGCCGCTGGAGTTTCGCCACGCGGTTTCCGCGCAGCGGCCCGCGGCGACCGCAAGATTTTCCAAGAACGGCTGGCTCGGGCCGTCTAATCTGAAGCCTCCTGACATGGAGGCTTTATGTTCGATCACATCGGTTTGAAAGTTCGCGATCTCGACGCCAGCGTGCGCTTCTACGAAGCGGCGCTCGCCCCCCTGGGTTTTGTCCTGTGCGGCCGCGACGCCAGCGGCGCCGGTTTCGGACCGCCGGGGACGCCGGCACTGTGGCTTTACCCTGCTGGCGGCGGGAAAAATCCCGGTACGCATATCGCTTTCCGCGCCACCGACCGCAAGGCTGTCGGCGCGTTCCACAAGGCCGCGCTTAAAGCCGGCGGGCAGAACAACGGCGCGGCGGGTCTGCGTGCCGACTACAGTCCAAGCTACTACGCCGGCTTCGTGCTCGACCCGGACGACAACAACGTCGAGGCGGTGTGCATGAAGGAGACCGTGTAATGGCCTCGATCCGGCGTGAAACCCTGATTGCCGCGCCAGCCGCGACGGTATGGGCTGCGGTGCGCGACGTCGGCGCGATCCATACGCGCCTTGCCCGTGGCTTCGTCACGGACACCCGGCTCGAGGACGGCGGTGGTGCGCGCATGGTCAGCTTCGCCAACGGTATGCTCGCGCGCGAACTGATCGTCGACCTCGATGACGCACAGCGCCGACTCGCGTGGTCGGTCGTCGGCGGGCGCATGACCCATCACAACGCCTCGCTGCAAGTCTTCGACGAGGGCGAGAACCGCTGCCGCTTGGTCTGGCTTGCCGATCTGTTACCGCACGAACTTGGGCCGGCGATCGCCGGCATGATCGAACAGGGACTGACGGCGATGCAACGCACACTGCAAGCCGCCGCCTGACTGCACCACTGTTCAGTCAGGCGGCTTCTTACCGTGCTGCACGAGGTCTTCACGCTGCCGGACTGGCAGCCGCTGCGCTACAACCAGAAGACCTCGCGGCTCAATCCGGGCTTCATCGCCATCGGCGATCCCGGCTTCGGCTGGCGTGGGCAACTCAAACTGGACTGAGTCGCCGCGCCATCCACAGTGAAGGTCATTCGAGGCTGAAACCGCATGCAGCGGGTGACGGCCGGTCGTGTGCCAGGTGCCGTTTAGTCATCGCGGTCGGAGATATTCAGGCGCAGCGACACATCGGGATCGCCGGCATCGACCGTCACCGCCGCCTGCTCGAAACTCGGAAAACCATTGGCACTGGCATCGCCGCTATACCCTCTGCGTGCAAACGCCAACGCCGGCGCCAGTTGATACCAGTCGGCATCCTGCTCGGCGCGCAGGGCGTAGCGCCCCGGCTTAAGGTTGTCGATCAACACGGTCTGACTGAAGCCCTTGACCGCAACCACGCGGGTAAACTGTGGGCGTCCCGCTTTCCAGTCTTTGACATTGGCATAGACGCTGAGCCGCAGCGTGCCGCATGGGCGCAGATGGCTCAGGTGCACATCCAGCGATCCTGCATGGGCAGCGCTAGCAGCCAATGCCGAGATGCAGAGCACGGCGGTCGCGATAATGTTTTTCAGGTGGCTCATGGCAAACTCCGTTGACGGATCGTGCTGCCATGCTCGACTTTCGCCGCGCTGAATCGCAGATGAAGAAACTCCCGAAGCGGGGGTGACAAAACTCACCTGTCGCCCTCGGCCCGGTATTCCTATACTGCGCGCATGAACCTGCGCAGCGCGATCATCAAAGACACTCCAGTGCCGCAGTTTTTCAATGCGCTGCTGTCGCCGGTCAGCGCGGCCTCCTTCATCACCTGGCTGGCGGGGATCTATGCGCCGCTGAGCCAGCGGCTGCAGGGACACCTGGATTTCTCGCCGCAGGCCCTGGCCGGCTTCGCCGGCGAGGGCGCCGTCGCGGTCTTTTGCATGATGCGTGCCTTGCTGCCGAACTCCGCGCGCGCGCTCCGGAGCCTGGTGATTCTATTGCAGGTGCCGGGCGCACTGGTCGCCTGCGCCGTGTTCAAGGATGGCCTGCAGCCGATCCTGTTGGTGATGATCGCGCCGCAGGTCGCAATGGCATTCACCCGGCCCGCGGCGGTCGCCATCCTCGCCGCGACCAATCTTGCGCTGGTCGCGATCATGTATTCGTATCCGCTGGCGCAATATGTGCCGATCCCGACCCTGATCGTGGCCTACCTCGGTTTTCAGGCGTTCAGCGTGCTGACGCTCACCTTCGCCGTGCGTGCCGAAGAAGCGCGCAGCGAGGCGGTGCGCGCCAACGCCGAACTGATGGCGACGCGCCAGCTGCTCGGCGAAGGCGCGCGCGGCGAAGAGCGCCTGCGCCTGTCGCGCGACCTGCACGACATCGCCGGCCACAAGCTGACCGCACTGAAGCTGCAACTGGCGCTGGCGCAGCGACGCGGCGACGCACCCGCGGCGGCACTGCAAGAGAGCGCGCAACTCGCCGACGAACTGCTGGGCGATATCCGCGGCATCGTCGGCACGCTGCGCGAACACGACGGCATCGACCTGCAGCAGGCGCTGCTGGCGCTGACGCAGGCCATTCCCCATCCGCTGATCGCGCTCGATATGACCGCGGCGCCGCCGCGTGTCGACGGCATGGAGCACGCGCAGACCCTGCTGCGCTGCGCTCAGGAGGGCCTGACCAACGTCATGCGCCACAGCGGCGCGAGCCGCGTGCGCCTGAGCCTGGCACGCAGCGATGCGGGATTGGTGCTGGCGATCGAAGACAACGGCAGCGGGCGTGTCGCGCGGCTGCAACCGGGCAATGGCCTGCGCGGCCTGCGCGAACGCCTGCATGAAGCCGGCGGGCGACTGGAAATCAGCGACAACACAACGTCGGGCCTGGTGCTGCGGGCAATTCTGCCGGAAGCACAACCCGCAGCGCTGGCCGCGGACGAATCATCCGCGCAACACCGGCATTTCTGTCTCTTGCGCAGTCTCTCTCGTGCTGAAAATAGCGCTGGCTGACGACCAGGCGCTGATCCGCAGCGGCCTGCGCGCGCTGCTGCTCGATCTCGGCGGCATCGACATCGCGGTCGAAGCCGCTGACGGCGCCGAGCTGCTCAAGGCGCTGCAGACGACGCCGGTACAGGTGATCGTCGCCGACATCCGCATGCCGCGGCATTCCGGCATCGAGGTAGTGCAGGCGCTGCGCAGCCGCGGCGACTACACGCCTGTGCTGCTGCTGACCACGTTCGACGAACCGGCGCTGCTGCAGGGCGCGCTGCGCGCCGGCGCGC
>JBOICJ010000146.1:0-9647 GCA_050740035.1 Stenotrophobium sp.
TCCAGCGAGATGTGTTCCATGATTTTGAGCTGTCTCATTTGAGTCTCCGTGATCTGGCTTTGGAGTTTCGATTCTGTTGGCATTGCGAAGAACTCGCGCACCCCGCCCGGCTACCACTGAAGGCATCAGGATGATTCGGACCTCAGCGCATCATCACGGTTAAAACCTGATTTTGCGCGCGGCTGAGCTCAGCTCTTCAGCCTGATGCCGAGCCCTCGCGGATCGACCGGATCGGCCGCACTTCGATGCTGCCGACCCGCGCCGGCGGAATCCTGGCGGCGAGCTGGATCGCCTCATTAAGATCGCGTGCTTCCACCATGTAAAACCCGGCGAGCTGCTCCTTGGTTTCGGCAAAGGGGCCGTCGTAAACCGAGAGCTTGCCGCCGCGCACGCGCAGGGTGGCCGCGCTGGCAACCGGTTGCAGCGCTTCTGACGCGACGCAATGCCCGCTGGCCCGCAGGCCCTCGTCGTAGGCCAGACATTCGCGGTCGTCCATCGCGGCAATCTGGTCTTCCTCGCCATACACCAGGCACAGATATTTCATGTCGGTCACCCTCTCGTGCAACAGATTTCGCCGTGCTTCCCGCCTCTGACCCTTGTCCCCGCTCGTGCCGCTCAGTAACGCCGGTCCAGCCGGAGATTTTCCTCGACCGGCCGTACCTCGATGGTGCCGATGCGCGCCGACGGCCACTTCGCCGCCAAGTGGATGGCTTCATTCAAATCCCGGGCCTCGATCATGAAGAAACCTCCCAGTTGTTCCTTGGTCTCGGCGTAGGGGCCGTCGGTCACGACCACATGCTCATGCCGCACTTGCACCGAGGTCGCGGTGCGCACGCTTTGCAGCGCTTGCGTGGCGATCAGATGATGATTCTTGCGCAGGGACTCGACGTAGGCCAGCGTTTCGTTTCTGAGTGCGTCCCACTCGCTGCGCGACAAGGCGCTGAGCTTGGCCTCTTCCTCGTAAGCCAGGCACAGGTATTTCATCCCAGCCTCCCGTCGTGTGCGGCCGGCATCGCGGCCATGTCGAAGCAGGACGGCTTCCGGATGTGGCCGTCAATCGTGATGTGCTTACTGGGCTGCATAGGCCTGCTCCAGAGTCTTGATGTCGAGCTTGGTCATTTTCATGATCGCCTGCATGACGCGCTGCGCCTTTTCCGGGTTTTTGCCGTCCAGCAGTTCGGGCAGAACGGCAGGCACGATCTGCCACGACAGGCCGTACTTGTCCTTGAGCCAGCCACACTGCACCGGCTGGCCGCCACAGGAGGTCAGCTGCTCCCAGTAGTGATCGATTTCCGCCTGCGTCTGGCAATGGACGACGAACGAGACGGACTCGTTGAACTTGAACTGCGGGCCACCGTTGAGAGCGGTGAATTTCATGCCCTCGATCTCGAATTGCGCGGTCATCACCGTCCCCTTGGGCAGCGGCATGCCCTCGCCATATCGCGAGCAGGCGCCGAGCTTCGAGTTCTTGAAGATCGAGCAGTAGAACTTCGCCGCCTCCTCGGCCTGGGTGTCGAACCACAAAAACGGCGTGATCTTGTGGGTCATCGAAACCTCCTTCTCCTTCTGCACGGGCTTCATGCCTGCTGCGGGACGGTGATCATCCACTGCACGCCGAACGGGTCGGTGACCATGCCGAAGCAGGGCGACCAGAAGGTCTTGCCGATGGGCATATTGACCGTGCCCCGCCTGGCCAGTGCATCGAACGCCTGCCTGGCCCTGGCTTCGTCGGGCAGGGTCAGCGACAGCGAGAAGCCTTTGAAATCGGGCGTGCCGCTGCAGAGGCCGTCGGAGGCCATGAACTCGGCGCTGCCGATGCGCAGGGTCGCGTGCATGATCTTGTTCTCGCTGCCCGGCGGCATCATGCCGGGCGGTTGCGGCTCAGGGCTTTCCTTGATGCGCATGAGCATGACGACCTCGGCACCGAGGGTTTTCTTGTAAAACTCCAGCGCATCTTCGCAGCGGCCGTTGAAGAACAGGTAGGGTTGGATTTGCATGTCAGTCTCCAGGTGGGTGTGTCGTATTCAGGTTTCGACCATCGCTTTGAGATTGGCGAGGCCAGCCGCGAAATCGTTGCCGACCATGCGGTCCATGTTGAAAAACACCTGCATGATCTTGGCCATGTAAGGACTCTGCCCCTGCATGGCCCAGGTCACGTCGGTGCTGTCGCCATGCGGCACTAGCGTGAACTCCACGATGTTGTCGCCGGCGAAAGGTTTGAACATCTGCAGCCGCATCGTCACGCTGCGCGGTGATACGCTGCCGGTGATCGTCACGCGCCCGGAGCCGACATTGCTGTCGCCGTCGAAATCCACCCGTGCGCCGGGACCGCTGTCCGGCCCGCTGTAGATGCTCTTCATCGCGGCATCCTTGTGGTAGTACGGCTGCCACTTGGCGTTATCGCGCAGGTTGTTGATCAGCGGAAATATTTTTTCCGGCGGCGCCTTGATGCTGGCGCTGCGCTGCACGCGGAAAGTGTCGGGTTTCATCGCCGCCAGAATCAGAACCGCCGCGATGGCCAGAACAACGCCAATCAATATCAGTTTGAACATGGGAGCCTCCAGTTGGTTTGTGTTCGCGCTTACGTATTAGTCGAATGGCCGGCGGCTATTTCGACATGATCGTGGAATTATTTTCCAACTCCGTCAGCCGTTGCCGCAGGAACCGCTGCTCGGCTTTCTGCCGCGTCAGCGCCAGCGCCGTCTCGTAGGAGGCGCGCGCTTGCGCTGTCCGCCCCAGCTGCCGGCACAGGTCCGCGCGCGCGGCGTGGGCGAGGCGGTAATCGGCGAGCTCGCCACGCGCGAGCAGGGCGTCTATCTGCGTCAGCCCGGCTTCGGCGCCGTCGCGCATGGCGACGGCAACGGCACGATTCAGTTCGACGATGGGCGACGGTTCGCCGCGCAGCAGCACGTCGTACAGTCCGACGATCTGCTGCCAGTCGGTTGCCGCGGCAGTCGTCGCTTGTGCGTGCACGGCGGCGATCGCCGCCTGTATCGCGTAGGAGCCGAAGCGGCGTGTCGCCAGCGCGCGTTCCACCAGCGCGCAGCCTTCCTCGATCTGCGCATGATTCCAGAGCTTGCGGTCCTGCTCGTCCAGCAACACCAGTTCGCCGGAACCGGACACGCGGGCCAGCCGGCGTGAATCGTGCAGCAGCATCAAGGCCAGCAGACCCAGTACTTC
This sequence comes from Stenotrophobium sp., assembly GCA_050740035.1. GTDB lineage: Bacteria > Pseudomonadota > Gammaproteobacteria > Nevskiales > Nevskiaceae > Stenotrophobium. The sequence continues at coordinate 3,181 of JBOICJ010000146.1, forward strand.
GGACTCCGACACGGCGCCCGACCGAAGGGAGGCGGGTGCGGGAGTCTCTCCGTCCGATTCCGCACCCACGCTTCGCGGCACTGTGTCGCGGGCAGGCTCCGGCAGCAATTCCGCGAGCAGGCGCCCCAAGCGGATCGCTTCGGACGACAGGTCATGCCGAGTCAGTGATTCGCCGGAACTGGCGACGTAGCCTTCATTAAAAACCAGGTAGATGACGCGCAGCACCGGTGCCAGCCGCTCGGGCAGTTCCTCGGTGCCGGGCACTTCGTACGGAATACGGGCATCGCGGATCTTGGCCTTGGCGCGCACGATGCGTTGCGCCAGCGTCGGCGCCGGCATCAGGAAGGCCTGTGCGATTTCTTCTGTCGTCAGGCCGCAGACTTCGCGCAGCGTCAGCGCCACCTGCGCGTCCTGCGACAGCGCCGGATGGCAGCAGGTGAAGATCAGGCGCAGTCGATCGTCTTCGAGGCTCTCGGTATCCGCCGCCGCAGGGTCTTCGGCGGCGATGTCATGGATTTCCGTATCCAGCGCTTCGAAGCGTGCCAGCCGGCGCAGGTTGTCGATGGCTTTGTAGCGACCCGCCGAAACCAGCCAGGCCCGAGGATTGGCCGGCACGCCGGTTTTCGGCCATTGCTCCAGCGCCGCTTTGAATGCCTCGTGCAGCGCCTCCTCAGCCCGATTGAAATCGCCCAGCAGACGGATCAGGGTGGCGAGTACCGCACGCGATTCGTTGCGATACACCGCGTCAACGGTCTGCCGTATCTGTTGCGCTGCATCCTGGCTCATGGGGATTCTGGGCCGGTTTTGGATTTGCCAAGATTAGCTCTTCTGGCTCGTGCCGAAGCGAGCCGGGCGTGCAAAAAAATGCGCCGCAGGGCGGCGCATTTCTGACACGGAATGTCAGGCGAGACTTACAACGAGCGCTCGCGCGTGATCAGCCACTTGCCCTTGATCAACTCCAGGTCAAGCTGTTTCTTGCTCTTGTCGGAGTAGGTGTTGGACTTGTAATTCTGCGTGAAGGTGGCGGTTGCCTTGTTGGCGCTGGCTGACTTGACCTGCAAGTCGGCGAGCTTGAGTTCGATGCTCTTGGCCTTGCCGACACGTTCCTTGCGCTGCTTTTCCCACGTGGCGTGGCTGCCCTTCTCAGGCTTGAAGTTGGGTGCGTAGGCGGCGAGATATTTGCCGGTGTCGCGTGCCTGCCAGGCGGCTGCCCAGTCATTGACGGCGTTTGTAGCGGACTGGTTGTCGGTTTTGGGCACGGCGACGGTTTGCGGAGCGACCGTGGCGGTTGGTTTGACGGGCGCGTTCGAACAGCACGCAGCCAGGCCCAGAGGCAGCAGAGCAGTGATCCACATTTTTTTCAACATTAGAAATCTCCTTGTTCCTGTGTATGTGCTTAGTCCTGCCGAATGGAATGGCAGGTACGTGCATCGTGCAGTGAAGTATTTCCAAGTCGGTACGGTAGATCCGGTACTGAAAATCCGAGCTCTTCCTGAAACCCCCGCTCCCCTGCTGGGGATGGAGGGTACCTCAGCTTTCGACATAACCCAAGTCGCTCGGGGTTCCGGTGGCGTTACTGCACAGTACCGGAGCCATTGAGATGAACGGAACGCGCAGGTAACAACGAGCAGGTTCATATACAGAGACAAATTAATCGCCACGCTTGAGTTCTTGCAGTAACTGGAAAGGTTTCAGCTTGAGCGCAATGGCCAGCCGTTCGACATGATCTGTGCCAACGCTGATTTCGGCACGCTCCACAGCACCAATATAGTTTCTGTGCATCCCCGCAAGCTCAGCCAACTCCTCCTGCGAGATGTCGAGGCGCGTCCGCTCCAGGCGGATGTTTTCACCAATGGTTTTCCTGAGTTGTCTGCCAGGTTTGGACGCTTTTCGCATCCCGCGAGCGTCCCATCAATGCCGTGCACCATCTACACACTAAAAATTGTTTTAACACTATATAAATGGCAATTTATTTGTAAAGATGGTAATTAAATGGCTTGTGGTTGTGCTTGAGCGAGTATCGACGGCGCGGCGAATGTCGGCGCAGCAACAGCGAACCTTCCAGGTCGCTTAGTAGCTGGTATCTATTGTCATAAGGGGGCTGCAATGGAAAAGCGGGTCGTGGGAATAGTTATGGTTTTGGCCGGAATCCTTTTGGGTGGCTGTGCAACGCCGCTGAATTCGGTCCAGAAGCATGAGTTAGAGGTATACCAAGTAAAAGGCTTGGCCGTGGATGAAAAAGACCCGGGAGCGGGTGCAGCTCTCGGCATTCTGCCGGGGGGAGGGTCCTTTTATACGCGCAACTATGGTCTTGGTGTTGTGAATCTGCTGCTCTGGCCTTTGTCCATTTTATGGGATCCAGTCAGCGGTTATGAAGGCGCATTGAGCATCAATTATGTTGTGACGAAGACTACCGTGGATACCAAGAGGGATGGAGAATTAAGCGACCTCGATGATCAACTCACGCTTGGAACCATTTCAAAGGAAGACTACGTTAGACGGAAGCGCGAAATTGAATCTCACTATTCGGCGAATTGATTGGCAGGTCTGAAACTGAAGATGCCCCGGGTACGAACCGGGGTCTCTTTAATTGAATAGCATGCGGCCGTCGGCGATGTACACGTCCTTGAGACGATTGGTGATCCTGAGATAGCCGTGCGCGGATAGGTTCTCGTCGTGGGTTGCGCAAGTGCGGCGAGGCCGACGATCAGCCCCGATAGACGTCCTTGCGATGTCCAATCTTCACAATCTCGACGACGATCAGCGCCTCAATGATGGAGTAGAGAATCCGGTAGTCGCCCTGCCGGATGCGGTAGCGCTCGTCGCCGGCCAGCTTTTGCGAACCCGGTGGTCGCGGGTTGTCGCTCAGCGTGCGTGCTTTGGCCAGAATCTTGACGATGTCGGGTTTGGGGATGCTGCGCAAATCCTTGGCAACAGAAGTTTTGAACCGCAGTTCATAGGCTGCCATCGGATTTGAGTTTCTTGAGCAGTTGTTCGTAGGTCAGGTTTTTTTCCTTGGCGCGCTGGTCAAATGCCGTGAGATCAACGTGATCTTCGCGCAGGGCTTCGCGAACGGCGTCGCTGACGATTTCCGAAATTGAACGATGTGATACGGCGGCCTTGAGGCGCAAAGCCTTGTGCAGGGCGCCATCCAGATAGACTGTGGCGCTGGTGGTTGTTTCCATGATGATCATTGAGCGGTTTGACGTTATGACATCATAACGTTTCAGCGCAATTTCGGCCAGCTTGAGGAATTTCCCAACGGGTTCAAGCTTTTCGCAACTCGAATTTCATGACCTTGCCGGAGGCGTTGGTCGGCAGCGCCGCGACCACTTCGATGTGGCGCGGCACTTTGTAGTTGGCCATATGTTCACGGCACCAGGCGATGAAATCCTTGCTGTCTATCTGCTGCCCAGGGCGAGCGACGATATAAGCCTTGCCGACTTCTCCCTGGCGCTCGTCTGCCACGCCGACCACGGCGATCTGTGCCACCGCCGGATGCGCGGCGATGATGCGCTCGATTTCGGCCGGGTAGCAGTTGAAGCCGCCGGTGATGTACATGTCCTTGAGGCGGTCGGTGATCTTGAGATACCCGCGCGCATCGAGGATGCCGATGTCGCCGGTGTGCAGCCAGCCGCCGGCGTCGATGGCCTTGCGGGTTTCCGCTTCGTCGTCGAGATAACCCTGCATGACGTTGTAGCCGCGCACCACGATCTCGCCGGCTTCGCCTGCCGCGACCGCTTGGCCGTCGCCATCGACGCAGCGCAACTCGATGTCGGGAATCGCCTTGCCGCTGGTCAGCGCGATGGTCTCGGCGTCGTCGCCGGCATCGCACAGCGAGACCACGCCGCAGGTTTCGGTGAGGCCATAACCGGTCAGCACGACCTTGAAGCCGAGTTCGATGCGGATGCGTTCGATCAGGCTCGGCGCGATCGCGGCGGCGCCGGTGATGGTGGCGCGCAGCGAGGACAGGTCGGCGGTTGCGCGCGCCGGATCATTGAGCAGCGAGATGAACAGTGTCGGCGGGCCGGGCAGCACCGAAATCCGCTCGCGCGCGATGCGCTGCAGGATCGCGGCGGCGTCGAACACCGCGTGCGGCCGCACCGTGCAGCCGGACAGCAGGCCGCCGAGCCAGCCGACCTTGTAGCCGAAGGAGTGAAAGAACGGATTGGCGACGAGGTACTGGTCTTCCGGCACCAGACCCACCGCCTTCGACCAGTCGGCGATCACGCGCAAATTCTGCTGATGCGTCGTGACCACGCCCTTGGGCAGGCCGGTGGTGCCGGAGGTGAACAGGATGTCCATGCGATCGTCCGGCCGCACGGCGGCGGCGCGGGCCATCACCGCCTCGGTATGCGACTGATCGGCGTGCGCCATGAACGCGCGCCAGCCGGTGTCGCCGGCCTGTTCGTCGCGCATCACGATGACGTGCTCCAGCGATTTCGGCCAGTGCTCGGCGAGCAGCGAAGGGTAGTGCTGGCCGAGGAACTTGCCGGTGCAGAACAGCACGCGCGCGCCGGATTTCTCCAGGACGTAGGCGGCTTCGTGGCCCTTCATGCGCGTGTTGATCGGCACCAGCACCGCGCCGACGCTGTGGATCGCCAGACCGCTCACGATCCACTCGACGCAGTTCTGCGCCCAGATCGCGACGCGGTCGCCGTGGTTGACGCCCAGCGCCAGCAGCGCACGTGCGGCGTAGATGCGCAGCTGGTCGAGTTCGGCGTAGCTGAGTTCGGCGCCGTCTTCGGCGACGACCGCAGGGCGCGCGGCATAACGCCGCACCGATTCCGCGAAAGCCGATGGCACCGTCGCGGCGGTTTGCGTGTCCCGTTTCACGTCGCTCGTCTCTCCGTTCAAGAGGGATAGCTGATGCGGACGCGCGGCGACTTCGCCACCGCCTGGCAGGCCAGCACCCAGCCCTGCGACAGGTCGCTCTGGTCCAGCACCTGGTTGTGACGCATTTCCACTTCGCCTTCGTCGAGATGGCACATGCAGGCGGCGCAGGCGCCGGCGCGACAGGAGTAGGGCGGCTCCATGCCCGCGGCTTCCATCGCCTCGATCAGCAACTGGCCGGGAAGTCCTTCCAGCTTGCGGGTGACGCCATCCAGCGATGCTTCGATCTGGATGCGCTCACCGCCCGTGTCTGCCACTGGCGCAGCGTCTTCATCGGTGTCGTCAGGCAGCGAGACGAAGCGCTCGACGTGAATCTTCGCACTGGGCATGCCGAGGTCGTGCGCAGCGGCGGCGGCAGTGGCGTCCATGAACAGCGACGGCCCGCAGATGAAGCACTCGGCGTGCTCGAAGCCGCGGCCCAATGCACTGATCTGCGCCTGCGAGGGAATGCCCTGCACAGTGTCCAGCCAGTGAATCACCTGCAGGCGCTTGGGGTTTTCACGCGAGAGTTTCGACAGCAGCGCGCCGAAAATCACCGAGCGCTCGTCGCGGTTGGCGTAGATCAGGCGGATCGCGCCCTTGCCGGCGAGCAGCACGGTGCGGATGATCGACAGCACCGGCGTGATGCCGCTGCCGCCGGCGAACATCAGGAAATCACCGTCGAGGTTTTTTGGTGTGAAGATGCCCGCGGGCACCGCGACATCCAGTGTGTCGCCGGCCTTGAGCGTGCCGCACAGCCAGTTGGACGCGCGGCCGTCGGTGACGCGTTTCACCGTGACCCGCAGCGGCTCATCGGCGGACGGCGTGCTCGACGCCGAATAGCAGCGCGGCAGCGGCCGTGCGCCGCAGGGCACATGCAGGGTCAGGAACTGGCCGGGCCGGTATTTGAATGCCGGCTGCAGTTCAGGCGGAACATCGAAAACGATCGAGCGCGCGTCCGCCGTTTCCTCGACGACCTCACGAACTTTCAGAGGATGGTATTGAACGCGGCTCATGTTTTTTGGTGGTTGCGCCCGGGAAGTACATGCTCAGATTAAACCGCTTTCGCGGATTAATCTGCCCACATCAGGTAGCCGTTATCAATGCGCATCTCGGCACCGTTGATGAAGCGCGATTCATCCGAGGCGAGGAACAGTACGAGGTTGGCGATGTCGGTGGGTTTGGCGAAGCGCGCCATCATCTGCTTCTGGTCCATCAAACGCACGGCGCTTTGCGTGCCCTTGGGCATGGTCGACTGCAGATTGGTGACCATCGGCGTCATGATGCCGTCCGGGTGCACCGAATTGCAGCGGATGTTGTTGAGGGTCATGCGGCAATGCGCGGCGATGCTGCGCGTCATCGCGGTGACTGCACCCTTGGAGGCGGAGTAGGCACAGAACGAACTGACGCCGCCGATCGAGGAAATCGACGCCATGTTGACGATGGAGCCGCCGCCGCGTTTCTTCATCGCCGCCACGCCGTAGTGGCAGCCGAGGAAGTAGCCATCGGAATTGACCCGCTGGATTTTCTGCCAGGTCGCCAGATCGGTGTTCTCGATGTTGCCGTAAAGCAGGATGCCGGCGTTGTTGACCAGG
>JBOICJ010000147.1:0-3527 GCA_050740035.1 Stenotrophobium sp.
GCCACCGCCGGCCAGTGCGAAATCGGCGTCAAGTTCGGCACCCTGGTGCAGAAGGCCGACGACGTGCTCAAGCTCAAGTACGTGGTGCAGAACGTCGCCCACAGCTTCGGCAAGACCGCGACCTTCATGCCCAAGCCGATCGTCGGCGACAACGGCAGCGGCATGCACGTGCACCAGTCGCTCTCGCTCAAGGGCAAGAACCTGTTCTCCGGCGACAGTTACGGCGGCCTGTCGGAAACCGCGCTGTACTACATCGGCGGCATCCTCAAGCACGCCCAGACCATCAACGCCTTCGCCAATCCGGGCACCAACAGCTACAAGCGTTTGGTGCCGGGCTTTGAAGCGCCGGTGATGCTGGCCTACTCGGCGCGCAACCGTTCCGCCTCAATCCGCATTCCGTACGTCGCCAACCCCAAGGGTCGCCGTATCGAAGTGCGCTTCCCGGATTCCAGCGCCAACCCGTATCTCGCGTTTGCCGCGATGATGATGGCGGGTCTGGACGGCATCCAGAACAAGATTCACCCGGGCGAAGCCTCGGATAAGGATCTGTACCACCTGCCGCCGGAAGAAGACAAGAAGATTCCGCGCGTCTGCCACAGCCTCGACATGGCGCTGGAATCGCTCGACAAGAACCGCGACTTCCTCAAGAAGGGTGGCGTCTTCACCGACGACCTGATCGATGCCTATATCGAGCTGAAGATGCAGGAAGTCACGCGCTTCCGCATGACCACGCATCCGATCGAGTTCGACATGTATTATTCGCTGTAAGCTTTTTGCTTCACGAAAATACCCCGCACGCTGCGGGGTATTTTTTTGGGCCGGTACAATAACCGGATGACGCAACAGAAAATCGCACCCGGAACTCCGCCCGCGCGCGGCACTTCGCTATTCACAGTTCTCCCGCACGAGTGGCTATTCGGCGGGTTTCTTGCGCTGATGAGCCTGCGCCTGGCGTTCGGCGCCGGCCTCGCGAACGGCTACACGCTGGCATTTTTCGCCTACACCGGCGTCTGCATCGCGCTGGTGTACTGGTCGGGGCCACAGCCTTCGCCGACCCGCTGGCGCATCCGTCTGCTGTGGTATCCCTGCGCGATGGGCTTGTCGTTCTATACGCTGGCGCCGGTGGTGCATCTGCTCGGCACGGCGATGGCCGACGCGCGGCTGGCCGCCTGGGATCACGCGCTGCTGGGTTTCGAGCCGGCACAGGCACTGGCCGGGCTTCATCTGCCGGGGCTCACTGATTTCATGGTCGTGGCCTACCTGTTCTTTTTCTATTACCTGATCTTCGGGCCGGCGTATTACTGCATCCATGATCTGGCGCGGTTTCGTGCCTGCTTTGTCGGCCTGTTCACCACATACGCTTTGGGATTTCTCGGCTACACCGTGCTGCCCGCGGGCGGGCCGCACCTGGCGATGACGGGACTGCCGTCGCTGCCGGGCGGCGCGTTGACGCACTGGATGCTGCCCCTGATCAACCACGGCAGCAATGGCGTGGATGTGTTCCCCAGCATTCACGTCGCGGCGTCGCTGTATCTGCTGATGTTCGATGCGCGGCATTACCGGCGCAGGTTCCGGTGGCTGCTGCTGCCTTGTATCGCGCTGTGGTTCTCGACGGTGTATCTGCGTTATCACTACGTGGTGGATGTGCTGGGCGGCGTGGCGATTGCCACGGCCGGAATCGCGACTGCGTTGCGGTATGAGCGTTCGGCACTGGCCCGGACAGTGGATGCCGGCTGAACTGCAAGCTCGGCGGGACTGTCACATAATCGTCACCATGCCGAGGTTTAATGCGCGTAGTCCGTGATGACCGAAAATCCACCCGCCATCGAGCTGCAGCCCGCCGACCTGTTCCTCAACCGGGAGCTGTCGCTGCTGGAATTCAACCGCCGGGTGCTGGAACAGGCCAAGGACAACACGGTGCCGGCGCTGGAGCGGCTCAAATTCCTGTGCATCGCCAGCGCCAACCTCGATGAGTTCTTCGAGATCCGCGTCGCCGGCCTGATGCAGATGGCCGAGCTGACGCCGGCGCAGCGTCTGCCCGATGGCATGTCGCCGCAGGAAACGCTGAGCGCGATCAGCCAGCGTGCGCACGCGCTGGTCGACGAGCAGTACCGCGTGTTCAACGAGGTCGTGGTGCCGGCGCTGGAGCAGGAGCGGGTGCGTTTTCTGCGGCGTTCCGAGTGGACCCCGGAGCAGGACGCCTGGCTGCGCAATTATTTCAACAACGAGCTGCTGCCGGTGCTGTCGCCAATGGGGCTGGACCCGGCGCATCCGTTTCCGCGCATCCTCAACAAGTCGCTGAACTTCATCGTCTCGCTGTCCGGCAAGGATGCGTTCGGTCGCAATACCGGATTTGCCATCGTGCAGGCGCCGCGTGCGCTGGCGCGGCTGATCCAGCTACCGCAGGTCTTGCGTGGCGGCGGTCCGCACGATTTCGTGTTCCTGTCGTCGGTGATTCACGCCTACGTCGATGAGCTGTTTCCGGGCATGGAGGCCAGCGGCTGCTACCAGTTCCGGGTGACGCGCAATTCCGATCTGCTGGTCGATGACGAAGAGGCCGAGGATTTGCTCGCCGCGCTCGAAGGCGAACTGTCGCAGCGCCAGTGGGGCGACACCGTGCGCCTCGAAGTCGCGCACAACTGCCCGGAACAGATGTGGCAATACCTGATGGAAGTGCTGCAACTGACGCCGGCGGATGTTTACCAGGTCAACGGCCCGGTCAACCTGATGCGCCTGATGGCGATCCCCGATCTGGTCGACCGGCCCGAGCTGAAATATCCGGTGTTCACGCCGCGCATCCCCAAGGCGCTGGCGGGCGGCGACATTTTTGCCGCGATCCGCGAGCGCGATATTTTTCTGCATCATCCCTATGACTCTTTTGCGCCGGTGGTGGACTTTCTGCGCCAGGCGGCCAGGGATCCGCGGGTGCTGGCGATCAAGCAGACGCTGTACCGCACCGGCGCCAAGTCGGCGGTGGTGGATGCGCTGATCGAGGCGGCGCGTGCCGGCAAGGAAGTCACCGTGGTGATCGAACTGCGCGCGCGCTTCGACGAAGAAAACAACATCGACCTGGCGGAACAATTGCAGGAGGTCGGCGCGCATGTGGTCTACGGCGTGGTCGGCTACAAGACCCACGCCAAGATGTGCCTGATCGTGCGCCGCGAGGAAGCGCAGCCCGGTTCGGCGACGCCGGCCGACACCGGCGGCCTGCATCACTACGCGCATCTGGGCACCGGCAACTATCATTCGCGCACGGCGCGGCTGTATACCGACTACGGCCTGTTCACCAGCAATGTCGAAATTTGCCGGGACGTGCACGCGGTGTTCCTGCAGCTCACCAGCCTGGGCAAGGTCAGCAAGCTGAAATACCTGCTGCAATCGCCGTTCACGCTGGCCAAGGCGCTGCACGCCAGGATCGAGCGCGAGGCCGCCGCCGCACGCAGCGGTGAAGACGCCCGCATCATCGCCAAGATGAATGCGCTGGTGGACCCGGACATCATCCGCGCGCTGTATGCCGCGTCCAGCGC
>JBOICJ010000148.1:0-2209 GCA_050740035.1 Stenotrophobium sp.
CTTCGAGGCCATCCGCCAGCTGCACAACGATCTGGGGCGCGGCCAGACCGCATTCATCCATCTGACCCTGGTGCCCTATATCGAAGCGGCGGGCGAGCTCAAGACCAAACCCACCCAGCACAGCGTCAAGGAGCTGCGGGCCATCGGCATCCAGCCCGATATCCTGCTGTGCCGCACCGAGCGGCCGCTGCCGGATGCCGAGCGCCGCAAGATTTCACTGTTCACCAACGTCAGCATCAGTGCCGTAATCTCGGCGGTGGACCTCGACGACATCTACAAGATTCCCGGCTGGCTGCACCAGCAGGGCCTCGACGATCTGGTGGTGGATCACTTCGGCCTCGATTGCCGCACCGCCGACCTGAGCCAGTGGGATCGCGTGGTGCAGGGCCGGGTCGAGATGGACTGCGAAGTCGAAATTGCGATGGTCGGCAAGTATGTCGATCTGGCCGACGCCTACAAGTCGATCAACGAGGCGCTGTATCACGCCGGACTGCACTCGAAGACGCGGGTCAAAATCCGCTACGTCGAATCCGAGGCGGTGCAGGGACAGGGCACGCGCCTGTTGCAGGGCGCCGATGCGATTCTGGTGCCGGGCGGGTTCGGCGAACGCGGCGTCGAGGGCAAGATCGAAGCGGCGCGCTATGCCCGCGAAAACCGGATTCCCTATCTCGGCATCTGTCTCGGCATGCAGGTGGCGGCGATCGAATTCGCGCGCAATGTCTGCGGCTTCGAAGGCGCACACAGCACCGAATTCGCGCCCAAATCGCCGCACCCGGTAATTGCGCTGGTCACCGAGTGGCGCGACACCAGCGGCACCGTGCAGCAGCGCAGCAACCAGTCGCAGAAAGGCGGCACCATGCGCCTGGGCGTGCAGACCTGCCGGCTCAAGGCCGGCTCGCGTTCGCGTGCGCTGTACAACGCCGAACTGATCAGCGAGCGCCACCGTCATCGCTACGAGTTCAACAACAATTATCGCGAGCAGCTTGCGGCCAAGGGTCTGGCGCTGGTCGGCGAGTCCGAGGATGGCTCGTTGGTCGAAATGATCGAGTTGCCGGATCATCCCTGGTTCGTCGCCTGTCAGTTTCATCCCGAGTTCACCTCGACGCCGCGCGACGGGCACCCGCTGTTCCGGGGCTTCGTCGTCGCCGCGCGTGAACACCACATGGCCAATCAGCCGGCCGAACCCCAACTGGTGAAATCAGCATGAAACTCTGCGGCCACGACATCGGCATCGAACATCCGCTGTTCCTGATTGCGGGCCCGGACACGCTGGAATCGCAGCAGCTGGCGATCGACGTCGCGGGGCATATCGCGCCGATCGCCAAGAAACTCGGCATGCTCTACATCTTCAAGGGCTCCTACGACAAGGCCAACCGCTCCTCGCACACCTCCTACCGCGGCCCCGGCATCGAGGGCGGCATGAAGATCATGGAGGCGGTGAAGAAGCAGATCGGCGTGCCGGTGCTGACCGACGTGCACGAGGACACGCCGCTCAACGAAGTGGCCGCGGTGATCGACGTGATCCAGACGCCGGCATTCCTCTGCCGCCATACCAATTTCATGCAGAACGTGGCGCGTACCGGCCGGCCGATCAACGTCAAGAAAGGCCAGTTCATGAGCCCTTGGGAAATGGGCAACGTCATCGAGAAAATGAAGGCGGTGGCCGAACACCAGTTCATGCTCTGCGAACGCGGCTTCTCGTTCGGCTACAACAATCTGGTCGCCGACATGCGCGGCCTCGCGGTGATGCGCAAGTTCGCGCCGGTGGTGTTCGACGGCACGCACACGGTGCAGCTGCCGGGCGGCATGGGCACGGCTTCCGGCGGCACGCGCGAAATGATTCCGGTGCTGGCGCGGGCGGCGGTGGCTGCGGGCGTCGCCGGCCTGTTCATGGAGACTCATCCGAAACCCGAAGAGGCCCTGTGCGACGGGCCGAACTCGCTGCCGCTCAAGCATATCCAGTCGCTGCTCGAAACCTTGATGGAACTCGATCGCGTGACCAAGAAAAGCGGCCTGCTCGAAACCAAGCTGTCCTGAGCGTCACCCACTCAATCACCCGCATAATTTCAGACCATGTCAAAAATCATTGAAGTCACTGCTCTCGAAGTCATCGACTCCCGTGGAAATCCGACGGTCGAGGCCGAGGTGGTGCTGGACTCCGGCGCGCGCGGCCGCGCGGTGGCACCGTCCGGCGCATCGACCTGCACCC